>NZ_JAAGPM010000018.1:0-79483 GCF_017104865.1 Burkholderia sp. Ac-20349 | reverse complement strand
TTGCCTGATGACCATAGCGAGTCGGTCCCACCCCTTCCCATCCCGAACAGGACCGTGAAACGACTCTACGCCGATGATAGTGCGGATTCCCGTGTGAAAGTAGGTAATCGTCAGGCTCCCTAAGCCAAGAACCCCCGCCCGAAAGGCGGGGGTTTTTGCATTTCGGCGACGGAAACGCGAGCGTGCGGGGGAAGGGCATTGCACTCATTGCACATCACCGCGCCCAAGCGCACCCAATCGCAGCGCCCGGTTTCCAAAAAGCCGATATCCTTCGCGATCCTTGGGTCAATCGATCCTATCTCCGCTCAAAGCTGCAATTCCTTCATCTCCGTGTATCGGTTGGCGCCGTCGTGCAGCGTCGATAGCGAACACCGGATTGGCCATGCAAGTCTCCCCCACGGAAGACACACGGAACCACCGAAACTCCCCTCGCATCCTCCAATCCCATTTCGGCCGGATAACTCAGAATCCGCACGAAATGAACGCTTTATTCGGCGTGTCCACGTAAAATTTGCGAATCCCCATCTCTGCATTCAAAACGATGAACGCCGCCATTCAGGTAGCCCGGGCCGTTTGCCCGCATGATTGTCCGGACACGTGCGCAATGCGTGTGACTGTCGAAAACGGCAAGGCGATCAAGGTCACGGGCGATCCCGACCATCCGCCGACGCAAGGTGTGTTGTGCACGAAAGTCAGCCGATACGCCGATCGCGTTCATCACCCCGACCGCCTCACCGTCCCGCTCAAGCGCATCGGCGCGAAAGGGGAAGGGCGTTTCGTACCGATCAGCTGGGACGAGGCATTCGATGAGATCGGCCGCCGTCTCGGTGAAATCGCGACGCGTGCACCGGAAGCGATCCTGCCGTACAGCTATGCGGGGACGATGGGGCTCGTGCAGGGGGAGGGCATCGCCCAGCGGTTCTTTCACAAGCTCGGCGCATCGCGGCTCGAGCGCACGATCTGCGCGGCGGCTGGCGCAGCGGGGTTGCGTTACACCTATGGTGGCAGTCTCGGCATGCACCTTGAGCACTTCGAGGAAAGCGAGCTGATTCTGATTTGGGGCGCGAACCCGATCGCGTCGAGCCTGCACTTCTGGACGCGTGCGCAGGAAGCGAAGCGCCGAGGCGCTCGTCTGGTCGCCATCGATCCGTACCGTTCGCTGACGGCGGAAAAGTGCCATCAGCATATCGCGTTGAAACCAGGCACCGATGGCGCGTTCGCGCTCGGCATGATGCACGTACTGATTAACGAAGATCTGCTCGATCGCGACTACATTGCCAGCCATACACTCGGCTTCGATGCGCTCAAGGAGCGGGCGATGTCCTATCCGCCGGAACGCGTTGCGCAGATCTGCGGTATCGATGCGTCGGAGCTGGTCGACCTTGCGCGTCGCTACGGCGCTACCCGCAAGGCATCGATCCGCCTCAACTATGGCATGCAGCGCGTCCGCGGCGGTGGCAACGCCGTACGCGCGATCGCCAGTCTGCCGGCGTTGACGGGGGCCTGGCGGGATCGGGCCGGCGGGCTGTTGCTCTCGTCGTCGGAATCCGCGCCGGTCAACCAGGCGGCGCTGCTGCGCCCGGACTTGATGCCGGGCTGGCCGCACACGCTGCCGCGCATCGTCAACATGAACGCGATTGGCGATGCGCTGTTGCACCCGGGCGATGGAAGCTTCGGGCCGAAAGTCGAAGCAGTGATCGTGTACAACTCGAATCCGGTGGCCGTCGCGCCGGACTCTTCGAAGGTTGCCGCAGGGTTCGCGCGTGACGATCTGTTCACGGTCGTTCTCGAGCATTTCAAGACAGATACCGTCGATTTCGCCGACATTGTGTTGCCGGCGACCACGCAGCTCGAGCATCTGGACATCCACAAATCGTACGGCCACACCTACGTGATGGCGAACCTGCCGTCGATTCCCCCGGTGGGAGACGCACGGCCGAATACGGAGATCTTCCGCGGCATCGCGCGCAGCATGGGGCTCGACGAGCCCGCGCTTTATCACAGCGACGACGAGGTCGCGCGCGCGGCGCTCCGCTGGGACGATCCGGTGCTCGACAGCGACTGGGACACGCTGAAGCGCGATGGCTGGCTGAAGCTCAAGCTGCCGGAGGCGCCGTTCGCGGAGGGCGGGTTCCGTACGCCATCCGGCAAGTGCGAGTTCTACAGCCCGCGGCTCGAGCAGATGGGTGTGGATCCCGTGCCCGACTACCTGCCGCCGTTCGAATCGGCCGAGGCCGCGCCCGAGCTTGCCGCGCGCTATCCGCTCGCGATGATTTCGCCGCCGGCCCGCCACTTCCTGAACAGCACGTTCGTGAACGTCGACAGCCTGCGTCACACCGAAGGCGAGCCGCATCTCGACATCCACCCGTCCGACGCCGAGGCGCGCGGCATCACCGAGGGCGACGTCGTACGGATCTTCAACGACCGTGGATCGATGCAGGCGCTCGCGAGAATTACCGATCGCGCACGTGCCGGACTCGTCGTCGGGCTGTCGATCTGGTGGAAGAAGCTGTCACCGGACGGCCGGAACGCAAACGAGGTGACGAGCCAGGCGTTGACCGATCTTGGTAATTCGGCGACGTTTTACGATTGCCTTGTGGAAGTTGAGCGCATTTGATCGAATATCCCCGTATGATCAGACGATTTTCCACAGAAGTTCGAAGTGGACATCTAACCCTGTTGTCTCGGGACGAGCGAGCCGTTACGATGCGTTTTAGCACGACCATTCGAAAATCTGTGAGGAGACGCGCAGTATGGACAAAATTTGGCTGAAATCGTACCCACCCGGCGTTCCAGCCGAAATTGACGCGTCTCCTTATCCCTCTGTCCCGGACCTGCTCGACGAAAGCTTCCGGCAGTATCGCGACCGCACCGCGTTCGTCTGCATGGGCAAGGGCATCACGTACGGCGAACTCGACAAGCTGTCGCGCCAGTTCGGCGCATGGCTGCAATCGCGCGGGCTCGCGCGCGGTGCACGCGTCGCGATCATGATGCCCAACGTGCTGCAGTATCCCGTGGCGATCGCCGCGGTCCTGCGCGCGGGCTACACCGTCGTCAACGTCAATCCGCTCTATACGCCGCGCGAGCTCGAACATCAGCTGAAGGACAGCGGTGCGGAGGCGATCGTCATCCTCGAGAATTTTGCGTCGACGCTACAGGCCGTCATCGCGAAAACGGGCGTCAAGCACGTCGTCGTCGCATCGATGGGCGATCTGCTGGGCATCAAGGGCTGGCTCGTCAACTACGTCGTGCGCAACGTGAAGAAGATGGTGCCTGCCTGGCAGCTGCCGTCGTTCACGCGCTTCAAGGCCGCGCTGTCGGAAGGCGCGCGGCAGGCATTCAAGGCGCAGAAGATCGGCCCCGACGACGTTGCGTTCCTGCAATACACGGGCGGTACGACCGGCGTGGCGAAGGGGGCGACGCTGCTGCACCGGAACATCGTGTCGAACGTGCTGCAGGCGGGCGCCTGGCACCATCCGGCTCATGAGAAGTACCCGGAGGTGAAACAGTTCGTGACGGTAGTCGCGCTGCCGCTGTATCACGTGTTCGCGCTGACCGTCTGCGGCTTCCTGACGATGCGTACCGGCGGCATGGGTATCCTGATCCCGAACCCGCGCGACATCGCCGGCATGATCAAGGAGCTGAAGGGCTACCAGATCTCGACGATCCCGGCGGTCAACACGCTGTACAACGCGCTGCTGAACCACCCGGAATTCAATCAGCTCGACCTGTCGAAGCTCGTGATCGCCAACGGCGGCGGCATGGCGATCCAGGAAGGCGTCGCGAAGCGCTGGTATGAAAAGACCCATACGGCGATCATCGAAGGCTACGGGCTGTCCGAAACGTCGCCGGTGGCGACCTGCAACCCCGTGACGGCGACCGAATACAGCGGGACGATCGGCCTGCCGCTGCCGTCGACCGAAGTGGCGATTCGCGACGACGCCGGCAACGACGTCGCGCTCGGCGAACCCGGCGAGATCTGCATCCGCGGGCCGCAGGTGATGGCCGGCTACTGGAACCGGCCGGACGAGACCGCGAAGGTCATGTTCGCGGACGGTTTCTTCAAGACGGGCGACGTCGGCGTGATGGATGCGCGAGGTTACGTGAAGATCGTCGACCGGAAGAAGGACATGATTCTGGTATCGGGCTTCAACGTGTATCCGAACGAAGTCGAGGACGTGGTGGCGTCGCATCCGGGTGTGTTCGAGGTGGCGGCTGTCGGCGTGCCCGACGAGCATTCCGGCGAAGCCGTGAAGCTGTTCATCGTGAAGAAGGACCCGGCGCTCACCGACAAGGACATCCTCGCCTACTGCAAGGAGCGGCTCACCGGCTACAAGCGGCCGAAGCTGGTCGAGTTCCGGACGGAACTGCCGAAAACGAACGTCGGCAAGATCCTGCGACGCGAACTGCGCGACGGACGCGCGTAACGGCGCAGTCGATCGAATGGAAAAGCCCGGCTTCTGCCGGGCTTTTTTGTTTGCGGCGCGGCCCCGAAGAGGCTGTTTCGGAGCGAGGCTGCTTCCGGAATGGGCCGGTGGCGGCAGCCGTGCATGTCGACGCCGCAGACGGCGCAGCGCCCGCGTCACGAGCGCGTGGTGGCCGGTGCAGCCGCGCTTTCGCTGCGCGGTTGCACCGGAAAAGAAAAAGGCGCCCGAAGGCGCCTTCAATATGCTGCGGCTTGCTGGGCAAGCTGATTAGAACTTGTGACGGATACCGACGCGCGCTGCGACCTGGTTGCTGCTGCTCGAGCCTGCGAGACCGTTGATCGCTGCCGTTGCCTTCAGGACGTTGCCGTCCGCGTCGAGTACGCTGCCCGATGCGTGCTGATACACGCCGATCACGTAGACATCGGTACGCTTCGACAGGAAGTAGTCGACGCCCAGCGAACCCTGGTGGTACTTGGCTGCCGAGTTGCCGTCGATCTTGCTGCCTTGCGTGTAGTCGTACGCTGCGCCGAGAATCAGCGCCGGGGTCAGCTGATACTTGAAGTTGATTTCGCCGTTGTTGAACGTCGCGGTCTGGTTCACGAACGGGCCTGCCGAGAAGCCCTTGAACTTCGTGTTCGAGTACGTCGCGCCGATCGTCGCTGCGCCGAACGTGTAGGCGCCGCCCGCACCGATGACCTGGTACGTGTTCGCGTTGTTCGCGTATGCGCCGTAGATCGGCGACGACACCGACGAAGACGCGGAGCCGTTGTTGAACATGCCGCCGAACTGGTTCGGCGTACGTGCGTTCAAGTAACCGACGCCCAACACCAGCGGGCCGTTGTTGTAGCCTGCGCCGAGCGACCAGACCTGGTTCTTCGCGAACTGGCCGGCTTGACCGCCGAAGCTGTACATGCCGCCGAACGAGAAGCCGCCGTAGGTCGCGCTCGTGAACTTGACCGCGTTGTTCACACGGTACGCGTTGTTGAAGTTGTCCAGGTCGCCCGGGTGAGCAGCGATGTAGCCGCCCCACTGGTCGCCTGCCTCGAGCGGGCCGACGAAGTCGACGACGGAGTCGTATTGACGACCCAGCGTGACCGTACCGTACTGGCTCGACAGGCCGACATAAGCCTGACGACCGAACATCAGGCCGCCCTGACCGAGCTTGCCGCTGTTCACGTCGAAACCGTTTTCGAGGGTGAAGATCGCCTTCAGGCCGCCACCGAGGTCTTCGGTGCCGCGCATGCCGAAGCGGCTGCCTTGCATCACGCCGCTTGCCATGCTGTACAGGTGCTTGCCGCCTGCGTTGTTGTTGAAGAGCAGGCCTTCATCGATGATGCCGTAAAGCGTCACGCTGCTTTGCGCATGGGCAGCGCCAGCGAACGCGCCCAGCGCGACGAGCGCGAGAAGCGACTTTTTCATTAACGGATCTCCAAAATTCACTGAATTATTCTGGCGGGGCAGATAGTTATGTTCTGTTGACGGGCCCCATCAACTTCGCAAGAAGTCGGACGTAATGTAGCAAAACCGTTTTTTGCCACAAAGCGAAATGCCGCAGCTCAAGGCCGCCATGTTTCCTTTATGCAACAATGGTTAAAATCACGGGTTAACCGCAATTTCCGCTGAATAATCAAGTCGGTTACGCAGCGGACTCGTGCCCTTGCCGCTCGCGGCAGCACCTGCAGCCAGGAGAACAGGATGGTGTTTGATGAACTGATCAGCGAATTCGATCGCGGCCTGCGATCGCTGACCGGCATTAGCCGGATGAGCCGCCCGGTGCCCGCACCGGCCGAGGCGCCGGCCGTCGAACTGACGCCTGCGGAGCGCACGCATGCCGCCGGGCTGATGCGCGTGAACCACGTCGGCGAGGTCTGCGCGCAGGCGCTCTACCAGGCGCAGAAACTCACCGCGCGCACGGCGTCGGCGAAGGCGATGTTCGAAGAGGCCGCGCGGGAGGAGGAGGACCACCTCGCGTGGACCGCGCACCGCCTGAAAGAGCTCGACTCGCGTCCGAGCCTGCTGAACCCGCTCTGGTATGCGGGTTCGCTCGCGATCGGCGTGGCCGCCGGCGCGCTCGGCGACAAGGTCAGCCTCGGTTTCATGGCCGAGACCGAGCGCCAGGTCGAGAGCCATCTCGAAGGTCATATGTCCGAGCTGCCGGCGGCCGATACTGCGTCGCGCGCGATCGTCGACCAGATGCGTATCGACGAAGTGAAACACGGCAAGGCGGCGGCCGACGCCGGCGGAATCGAGTTGCCGCTACCCGCGCGGATGCTGATGCGCGCGGCGTCGAAAGTCATGACGAGCACTGCGTACTATCTGTGAGATTCGCACCGGGGCGACGTGGGACGCCGCCCCGGTTTCCCGCCCCTGATACCGCCCGTTTATTCCTCGTTTTCCCGCCCCCGAAAGCCCCGTCCGCACACCCCTCTGGCCCGTCTTTCTCACGTATCACCTTCACAAGTTGCACTAGCTCGTTCATTTATAACGGTTTTTGGTATGAGGGGCCGCATGAGCATGTGCGCGTAAGTCCTTGTTCTAACTAACAAAATTCGTCAAAAAAGCGGGCCGCTCCCTTGACCGTGCCACACCCTTCCTCTAAAGTGGGAGACAGTGTGAGAAAGTGTATTTTTGTGTGATTTGGCGGGCTATTCCGGCTAAATTCTCAGCATGGAGCGGGTGCTTCGGTGCCCTGAACGGGAGAGCGGAAAGTGTTCCAAGGGGCGTCGGCGCTGACGCTCGATGCGAAAGGGCGGATGTCGGTGCCGGCTCGCTATCGCGAAGCGCTGCAAGGACAGGCAGAAGGACGGGTGACTGTGACCAAGCACCCGGACGGCTGCCTGTTGCTGTTTCCGCGCCCCGAATGGGAAGTATTCCGCGCCAAGATCGCCGCGCTGCCGATGGACGCGCACTGGTGGCGGCGCATTTTTCTCGGCAATGCGATGGATGTCGATCTCGACAGCGCCGGCCGGATTCTCGTATCGCCCGAGCTGCGCATGGCAGCCGGACTGGAAAAGGAAGTCATGTTGTTGGGAATGGGTAGTCACTTCGAGCTGTGGGATTCGCAGACCTACAACGCGAAGGAGCAGGCAGCGATGGCGCAGGGCATGCCCGACGCGCTGAAGAATTTCACGTTCTGATTGCGGTGACGGAGACGCCCGCGATGGGAAACGAATTGCAGCATCGGACCGTGTTGTTGGACGAAGCGGTCGAATCGCTCGTGACGCGACCGGACGGCATCTATGTCGACGGTACGTTCGGACGCGGCGGCCATAGCCGCGCGGTGCTCGCGCGGCTGGCGGCGGCCGGGCGGCTGATCGCGTTCGACAAGGATCCGAGGGCGATCGAGACGGCGCAGGGCATCGAGGATGCGCGCTTCTCGATCGTGCATGACAGCTTTGCATCGATGCGCGACGCGCTTGCGGCGCGCGGCGTCGAGAAGGTGTCGGGTGTGTTGCTTGACCTGGGCGTGTCCTCGCCGCAGGTGGACGATCCGGCGCGTGGCTTCAGCTTCCGCGCCGATGGTCCGCTGGACATGCGGATGGATCCGACGCGCGGCGAGTCGGCGGCGGAATGGCTCGCACGGGCTTCGGTGCAGGAATTGACGGAGGTGATACGGGATTATGGGGAAGAACGGTTTGCTTTTCAGATTGCAAAGGCGCTTGTTGCTCGCCGGGCAGAGTCCGACCGTCTTGGGCCTCTCGACACCACGGGCGAGCTTGCCCAAATCGTGGGTCACGTCGTCAAAACCCGTGAGAAGGGCAAGGATCCGGCAACCCGCACCTTTCAGGCTATACGGATTCACGTCAATCAAGAGCTTGCGGACCTGCAAGTCGTACTAGACGCGGCACTGTCGTTGCTGGAGCAAGGGGGGCGGCTGGTGGTCATCAGCTTTCATTCACTCGAGGACCGGATCGTCAAGCGATTCATGCAGGCGCACGCGAGTGCGCCTGCGGTCGATCGTCGCCTGCCGATCCGCGCCGTCGATCTCCCGAGCCCGCCGCTCAAGATCATCAGCCGCCAGTTTCCGAGTGAAGCGGAAGTCGCTGCGAATCCGCGCGCCCGCTCGGCCGTGATGCGCATCGCGGAGCGCGTCACGCCATGAGCCGCTTCAATATCTTCCTGCTGATCATCGTGATGGGGTGCGCGCTGTCGGTCGTCAATTCGACGAACCAGCAGCGCCAGATCTTCATCCAGCTGCAGCGTGCGCAGTCGCAGGAGCGTCAGCTCCAGCAGGACTACGCGCAGCTGCAATATCAGCAGAGCGCGCTGTCGAAGACCTCACGCATCGAGCAGCTTGCGAACGACTCGCTGAAGATGCAGCCGATCACGACCGGCCGCACGCAATACCTGACGCTGCCGCCGGGCGCCGCGAAGGCGATCGATGCGCCGATCCCGGCTTCCGCGGACACGTCTGGCAAGGGCAAGGGAGGCGCGCGATGAAGCCGTCCCAGAAACGCCAGAACGTGAAGTTCTCGTCGAGCCCCGTGCTGGGCGTGCATCTGCCGATGTGGCGCTCGAAGTTCGTCGTGTTCCTGCTGTTCATGGCGTTCGTCGCGCTGGCCGCACGTGCGTTCTGGATCCAGGGGCCCGGCAACGCGTTCTATCGGAAGCAGGGCGAAAGCCGCTACCAGCGCACGATCGATCTGCCGGCGACGCGCGGCAAGATCCTCGACCGTAACGGGCTCGTGCTCGCGACGAGCCTGCCCGTGCGCGCGATCTGGGCCATTCCCGACGCGGTGCCGGACGATCTCGACGCCGACAAGGTCAACCAGCTCGGCAAGCTCCTCGGCATGACGTCGAAGGAACTGCGCGTGAAGCTGTCGGAAGACAAGGGTTTCGTCTACGTCAAGCGTCAGGTGCCGATCGACGTCGCCGACAAGGTCGCCGCGCTCGACATTCCCGGTATCTATCAGCGCAACGAATACAAGCGCTTCTATCCGGAAGGCGAGATCACCGCTCACCTGATCGGCTTCACGAACGTCGAGGACGAAGGGCAGGAGGGCGTCGAACTGGGCGACCAGAAGATGCTGTCCGGCACGTCCGGCGTGCGTCGCGTGATCAAGGACCGGATGGGGCACATCGTCGAGGACGTCGCCGAGCAGATCCCGCCGCACAACGGCACCGACGTCGACCTGTCGATCGACAGCAAGATCCAGTACATCGCGTACGCGAACCTGAAGGCCGCCGTCGAGAAGTTCAAGGCGAAGGCCGGCGCGGCGATGGTCGTCGACGTGCGCACCGGCGAGGTGCTCGCGCTCGTCAACTACCCGACGTACAACCCGAACGACCGCTCGCGCATGACGGGCGAGCAGTTGCGCAACCGGATCATGACCGACGTGTTCGAGCCGGGCTCGATCATGAAGCCGTTTACGGTGTCGCTCGCGCTCGACCTGCACCGCGTGACGCCGAACACGCTCGTCGAGACGGGCAACGGGCACTTCGTGCTCGACGGCGCGCCGATCACCGACGACGCGGGTTTCGGCACGCTGACGGTCGGCGGCGTGATCCAGAAGTCGAGCAACATCGGCGCGACGAAGATCGCGATGACGATGCGGCCCGAGGAAATGTGGAATATGTATACGAGCATCGGCCTCGGCCAGGCGCCGAAGGTCGGGTTCCCGGGTGCGGTGGCCGGCCGCCTGCGTCCATGGAAGAGCTGGCGTCGCATCGAACAGGCGACGATGTCGTACGGCTACGGCCTGTCGGTGTCGCTGTTCCAGCTCGCGCGCGCCTACACGGCGATCGCGCATGACGGCGAGCTGATGCCCGTGACCATTTTCAAGACCGACCCCAATCAGCCGGTCGTGGGTACGCAGGTGTTCAACCCGACCACCGCGCGCGAAGTGCGTGCGATGCTCGAGACGGTGGTGGCGCCGGGCGGCACGTCGCCGGATGCAGCCGTGCCGGGCTATCGCGTCGGCGGCAAGAGCGGTACCGCGTACAAGCACGAAGGTCACGGCTACACGCGCAAGTACCGCGCGTCGTTCGTCGGGATGGCGCCGATGCCGAATCCGCGCATCGTCGTCGCGGTATCGGTCGACGAGCCGACCGCGGGCAGCCACTTCGGCGGCCAGGTGTCCGGCCCCGTATTCTCGGCGATCGCCGGCGACACGATGCGTGCGCTGAACGTGCCGCCGAACATGCCGATCAAGCAGCTCGTCGTGTCTGACGATTCGCCGGCAGCACCTTCCGCAACGGGGCCGCAAAAGCTGGCCGCAGGGGGCGGTGCGAAGCATATGATCGTGTCCAGCACGACGCGTAATTCACCAGGAGTTGTTCGATGAGCGCCGCTCGCAGTTCCCATCCGGCGCATCAGCAGATCGCAGCCGCGCTTGCGTGGCTGCGTCAGCATGTGGCCCCCGCCGCGCAACTGCATGCCGACACGCGCAGCCTCAAGGCTGGCGACGTGTTTGTCGCGTATGCAGTCGACGGGGCCGACAATCGTGCCTTCATCGTCGACGCCGTCGCGCGCGGTGCGGCTGCCGTGCTGTATCAGCCGGAAGGGCTGGGCGCGGCGCCGGCGGTGCCCGTCGCACTGGCCGTGCCGGCGCTCGACCAGCTCGCCGGCGAGATCGCCAGCGGCTGGTACGGCGATCCGAGCGACAGCCTGCTCGCGGTGGGTGTGACCGGCACGAACGGCAAGACCTCGTGCACGCAATGGATCGCCACCGCGCTGACGGCGCTGCACCAGCCGTGCGCGGTGATCGGCACGCTCGGCACCGGGATGCCCGGCCAGCTCGTGCCGACGGGTTTCACGACCCCCGACGCGCCGCAACTGCAGCGCAGCCTCGCGCAGTTGCGCGACGCGGGCGCGAAGGCGGTGGCGATGGAAGTGTCGTCGCACGCGCTGCACCAGGGGCGCGTGAACGGTACGGCCTTCGACATCGCGGTGTTTACGAACCTCACGCAGGATCACCTCGACTATCACGGCACGTTCGATGCATACGAGGCCGCGAAGGCGAAGCTGTTCGCATGGCGCGGCCTGCGCGCGGCGGTCGTCAATCGCGACGATGCAGCCGGCCAGCGCCTGCTCGAGAAACTGGCCGGCCGCGTACGCACGATCGCGTACGGGATCGGCGATGCACCGGTGCCCGACGCCGATCGCGAACTGGTCGCGATCGACGTGCGTGCCACCGCGACCGGCACGGCGTTCCGCCTGCGTTCGTCGTGGGGCGATGCCGACGTCGAGGTCGGCACGCTCGGCACGTTCAACGTCAGCAACCTGCTTGCCGTGCTCGGCTCGCTGCTCGCGGCCGACGTGCCGTTCGACGCGGCGCTCGCCGAGATCGCGCGGCTCGAGTCCGTCAACGGCCGGATGCAGCGGCTCGGCGGCCGGCTGCAGAACGACGAACCGCTCGTCGTGATCGACTACGCCCATACGCCCGACGCGCTCGAAAAGACGCTCGACGCGCTGCGCCCGATTGCTGCGGCGCGCGGCGGCCGGCTCGTCTGCATGTTCGGTTGCGGCGGCGATCGCGATGCGACGAAGCGCCCGCTGATGGGCGCGATCGCGGAGCGGCTCGCCGATGAGGCCGTCGTCACGAGCGACAACCCGCGCAGCGAGGATCCGCAGCGCATCATCGATCAGGTCGTCGCGGGCATGACCGCCCCCGATCACGCCCGCCGTATCGAGGATCGCGCGAGCGCGATCCTGCAGGCCGTGCGCGGCGCGGCACGCGAGGATGTCGTCGTGCTGGCCGGCAAGGGCCACGAGGCCACGCAGGAAATCATGGGCAAGAAACGCACGTTCTCCGACCAGGATCACGCGCGGCTTGCGCTGGCAGCGCGCGCGACGCACGGCAAGGGAGGCGCCGAATGACGATGCTCAGTCTCGGCGAAGCCGTTCGCCTGATTCCCGGCGCAACCGTCCACGGCGACGCGAGTGTCACGTTCGATCGCGTGTCGACGGACAGCCGCACGGCCGGTCCCGGCGACCTGTTCGTCGCGCTGAAAGGCGAGCGCTTCGACGCGCACGACTTCCTCGGCGATGTCGCTGCGCGCGGTGCGACAGCGGCGCTCGTCGCGCACGTGCCGGCGGGCGTCACGATGCCGGCGATCGAGGGCGGCGAAACGCGTGCCGCACTCGGCGCACTCGCACACGGCTGGCGCAAACGATTCGCGCTGCCGCTCGTCGCGGTGACGGGCAGCAACGGCAAGACGACCGTCAAGGAAATGATCGCGTCGATCTTCGCGGCGGCGGTCGGCGCCGACGCGCGGCTCGCGACGGCCGGCAACCTGAACAACGACGTCGGCCTGCCGCTGACGCTGCTGCGCCTGTCGGCCGCGCATCGTCTCGCGGTGATCGAGATCGGGATGAACCACCCGGGCGAGACCGAAGTCCTCGCGCGCCTCACGGCGCCGACGGTCGCGCTCGTCAACAACGCGCAGCGCGAGCACCAGGAGTTCATGGCGACGGTCGAAGCCGTTGCGCTCGAGCACGCGGCCGTGATTCACGCGCTGCCGCCGGACGGCGTTGCGGTGTTCCCGGCCGACGACGCGTATGCGGGCATCTGGCGCGTCGCGGCGACCGGCAACCGGATCCTCGATTTCGCGCTGCACGACGCCGAACGGCAGAACGACGCACAGGTCACGGGCCGTCTGCACGGCGGCGAACTCGCGATCGACACGCCCGCGGGCGCCGTCACGGTGCGGCTGCGCGCGCTCGGCGAGCACAACGCGCGCAACGCGCTGGCTGCCACGGCCGCGGCGCTGGGCGCCGGCGTTGCGCTGTCGGCGATCAAGCAGGGCCTCGAATCGTTCGAGCCGGTCAAGGGCCGGCTGCAGGTGAAACAGGCGATCGCAGGCAGCCTCGCGGGTGCCACGGTCGTCGACGATACGTACAACGCGAATCCCGATTCGATGCGTGCCGCGATCGACGTGCTCGCCGCACAACCGGCGCCGCGCGTGCTGGTGATCGGCGATATGGGCGAGGTCGGCGACGAAGGGCCGGCCTTCCATCGCGAGGTCGGTGCCTACGCGCGCGAGCGCGGGATCGATGCGCTGTTCGCGCTCGGCGATGCGTCGCGCGATGCCTGCACGGCGTACGGCGACACGGCTCGCCATTTCGGCGACGTCGGCGCGCTGGTCGGCGCACTGCTCGCGGCGGGCTACGGCGCGCAGGCGACGCTGCTCGTGAAGGGCTCGCGGTACATGAAGATGGAGCGCGTGGTCGACGCGCTGACGAACCAACCCGCAGCGGGCACGGCGCCCGCTGCACACTGAGTAGAAGGAAGGAAGCATGCTGCTGGCGCTGGCGCAATGGCTGCAAGGAGACGCAAGCTTTTTGCGCTTGTTCACGTACCTCACGTTCCGTGCGGTGATGGCCACCATCACCGCGCTCGGGATCGGGCTCGTGTGCGGACCGTGGGTGATCCGCAAGCTGACGCAAATGAAGGTCGGCCAGGCCGTGCGCAAGGACGGCCCGCAGACGCACCTCGTCAAGTCCGGCACGCCGACGATGGGCGGCGTGCTGATCCTGATCGGCATCGCGGTCGCGACGCTGCTGTGGGGCGACCTGACGAACCGTTTCATCTGGATCGTGATGCTCGTCACGTTCGGTTTCGGCGTGATCGGCTGGGTCGACGATTACCGCAAGGTCGTCCACAAGGACCCGCGCGGGATGTCGTCGCGCGAGAAGTATTTCTGGCAGTCGGTGATCGGGCTGTTCGCGGCCGTCTACCTCGCGTTCAGCGTGTCCGAGGCGAACAACGTGCGCGTGTTCGACCTGTTCATGGCATGGGTGCGGAGCGGCCTGTCGATGGGGCTGCCGGCGCGTGCCGACCTGATGCTGCCGTTCCTGAAGTCGATCAGCTATCCGCTCGGCGTCTGGGGCTTCATCGTGCTGACCTATTTCGTGATCGTCGGCGCGAGTAACGCGGTGAACCTGACGGACGGCCTCGACGGCCTCGTGATCATGCCGGTCGTGCTGGTCGGCGCGTCGCTGGGTGTGTTCGCGTACGTGATGGGCAGCGCGGTCTATTCAAAATACCTGCTGTTCCCGCACATTCCGGGCGCGGGCGAATTGCTGATCTTCTGTTCCGCGATGGGTGGGGCAGGGCTCGCGTTCCTCTGGTACAACACGCACCCCGCGCAGGTGTTCATGGGCGATGTCGGCGCGCTGGCGCTCGGCGGCGCGCTCGGCACGGTCGCGGTGATCGTGCGCCAGGAAATCGTGCTGTTCATCATGGGCGGCATCTTCGTTGCGGAAACGTTGTCGGTGATGCTGCAGGTGTCGTGGTTCAAGTACACGAAGAAGCGCTATGGCGAAGGACGGCGTCTGCTGAAGATGGCGCCGCTGCATCACCATTTCGAATTGTCCGGCTGGAAGGAAACGCAGGTGGTCGTGCGTTTCTGGATCATCACGCTGATGCTGTGCCTGTTCGGTCTGACCACCCTCAAGCTGCGGTAAAGGAAAGGTAACAAGGATGTCTGGCGAGATGTTTGGAGATCGGCAACGGCCGATGGTGCTCGTACTGGGGCTCGGGGAATCGGGTCTCGCGATCGCGCGATGGTGCGCGAGGCACGGGTGCCGGCTGCGTATTGCCGATACCCGCGAGGCGCCGCCGAACCTTGCCGCGCTGCAGGCCGAAGGCATCGATGCGGAATTCGTCGGCGGGGCGTTCACGCCCGCGCTGCTTGACGGCGGCGTCGAGCTCGTCGGGCTGAGCCCGGGGCTGTCGCCGCTCGAACCGGCACTCGCGGCGCTGGTCGCGGCCGCGAACGAGCAGGGCGTCGCGGTGTGGGGCGAGCTGGAATTCTTCGCGCAGGCGCTGCGCGCGCTCGGCACGAGCGGTTACCAGCCGAAGGTGCTCGCGATCACGGGCACCAACGGCAAGACCACGACGACGAGCCTTACCGGCCTGCTGTGCCAGCGCTCGGGCAAGAAGGTCGCCGTCGCGGGCAACATCAGCCCCGCGATGCTCGACCGGCTCGCCGGTGCGATCGACGAAACCGCGCTGCCCGACGTGTGGGTGCTCGAACTGTCGAGCTTCCAGCTCGAGACCGCGCGCACGTTCGCGCCCGATGCGGCCGCGATCCTCAACATCACGCAGGACCACCTCGACTGGCACGGCAGCTTCGACGCATACGCGCAGGCAAAGGGCCGGATCTTCGGCGCGACGACGACGCGCGTGCTGAACCGCGACGATGCGGCCGTGATGAAGTTCGCGCCGGCAGCCGGCGCGGCCGATGCGCCGCGCACGGTCACGTTCGGCCTGAACGAACCGGTGCAGGACGGCGATTACGGGCTGTCGCGCGACAACGGTATCGCGTGGCTGGTCGAAGCCGTCGATCGCGACGCGCCGGACGAAGTCGCGACGACGACCCGCCGGCGCAAGCGCGACGCCGCGCATACGCCGGACATCGCGCAGAAGCGCCTGATGCCGGCCGACGCGCTGCGCATCCGCGGGCTGCACAACGCGGCGAATGCGCTGGCCGCATTCGCGCTCGCACGCGCGATCGACCTGCCGGCCGCGCCGCTGCTGCACGCGCTGCGCGAATACCGCGGCGAGGCGCATCGCGTCGAAGTGATCGCGACGATCGACGACGTGGATTATGTCGACGACAGCAAGGGCACCAACGTCGGCGCGACGGTTGCCGCGCTCGACGGGCTCGCGCAGAAGATCGTGCTGATCGCTGGCGGCGACGGCAAGGGGCAGGACTTCGCGCCGCTGGTCGCGCCGGTCGCGCGCTGGTGCCGTGCGGTGATGCTGATCGGCCGTGACGCACCGGCGATTCGCGACACGCTCGCCGAAACGGGCGTGCCGCTCGCCGACCACGCGACGCTCGAAGGCGCGGTGCATGCGGCGGCCGACCTCGCCGAACCGGGCGATGCAGTGTTGCTGTCGCCCGCCTGCGCGAGCCTCGACATGTTCAGGAACTACGCCCATCGCGCGGATGTATTCCGCGCGGCGGTCGACGAAATCGCCATCGACAAAGGAGCGACGCCATGAGCTGGTCCGATCGCCTCGTCTCCCGTTTCAACGATCGTCGCGACACCGGCGGCAATGCCGCGGGCGGCCGCGTCGCGTCGGCCACGCGTGCCGCGACGGGCGGCCTCGCGAGCGTCGTCAACGGCGTGCGCCCGAGCCGTTCGCGGATGCTCGACTTCGACTATTCGCTGCTGTGGGTCGCGATCGCGCTGCTCGGGCTCGGCGTCGTGATGGTGTACTCGGCGTCGATCGCGATGCCCGATTCGCCGAAATACGCGTCGTATCACGATTACGCGTTCCTGATGCGTCACTGCATCTCGCTCGTCGTCGCGTTCATCGCGGCGGTGATCGCATTCCGCGTCCCGGTGTCGACGTGGGATAAATACGCGCCGCATCTCTTCCTGATCGCGCTCGTCGGCCTCGTGATCGTGCTGATTCCGCACATCGGCAAGGGCGTGAACGGTGCGCGCCGCTGGATTCCGCTCGGCATCACGAACATGCAGCCGTCGGAAATCATGAAGCTCGCGGTGACGATCTACGCGGCGAACTACACGGTGCGCAAGCAGGAATACATGCAGAGCTTCGCCAAGGGCTTCCTGCCGATGGCGTTCGCGGTCGGCCTGGTCGGTGCGCTGCTGCTGCTCGAGCCGGACATGGGCGCGTTCATGGTGGTCGCGGCGATCGCGATGGGCGTGCTGTTCCTCGGCGGCGTGAACGGCAAGCTGTTCGGCGGCCTCGTCGCGACGGCGGTCGGCACCTTCACGATGCTGGTGTGGCTGTCGCCGTGGCGTCGCGAGCGGATCTTCGCGTACCTCGATCCGTGGGACGAGCGCTACGCGCAGGGCAAGGCGTACCAGCTCACGCACTCGCTGATCGCGTTCGGCCGCGGCGAGTGGTTCGGCGTCGGTCTTGGCGGCAGCGTCGAGAAGCTGAACTACCTGCCGGAAGCGCATACCGACTTCATCCTCGCGGTGATCGGCGAAGAGCTCGGTTTCGTCGGCGTGCTGGTCGTGATCCTGCTGTTCTACTGGATCGTGCGCCGCTCGTTCGAGATCGGCCGCCAGGCGCTCGCACTCGATCGCACGTTCGCGGGCCTGACCGCGAAGGGCATCGGCATCTGGTTCGGCGCGCAGACCTTCATCAACATGGGCGTGAACCTCGGGCTGCTGCCGACCAAGGGCCTGACGCTGCCGCTCGTGAGCTACGGCGGCTCGGGCATCTTGCTGAACTGCGTCGCGCTCGCGGTGCTGCTGCGGGTCGACTACGAAAACCGGGTGCTGATGCGCGGAGGGAAGGTATGACCGCGTCGCAACGCACGCTGATGGTGATGGCAGGCGGCACCGGGGGCCACGTGTTCCCGGGGCTCGCGGTCGCGCACCGGATGGAAGCGGCGGGCTGGCGCGTCGTATGGCTCGGCAATCCGGCCGGGATGGAAGCGACGCTCGTGCCGAAGCACGGCATTCCGATGGAATACGTGCGCTTCGGCGGGCTGCGCGGCAAGGGCCTGAAGACCAAGCTGACGCTGCCGTTCAACCTGCTGCGCGCATGCGGTCAGAGCCTTGCCGCGCTGCGCCGCGTACGGCCCGACGTCGTACTCGGGATGGGCGGCTACATCACGTTCCCGGCGGGCGTGATGACCGCGCTGTCGGGGCGCCCGCTCGTGCTGCATGAACAGAATTCGATCGCGGGCCTGACGAACAAGGTGCTCGCGAAAATCGCGAAACGCGTACTCGTCGCGTTCCCCGGCGCACTGCCGCACGCGGAATGGACGGGCAACCCGATTCGCGCGGAACTTGCGCGCACGGAAGCGCCCAAAGCACGCTATGCAGCGCGCAGCGGCCCGCTGAACGTGCTGGTCGTTGGCGGCAGCCTCGGTGCGGCCGCGTTGAACGAAGTCGTGCCGCGCGCGCTGGCGATGCTGACGCCCGGCGAACGCCCGCGCATCGTGCATCAGGCTGGCGCGAAGCATATCGAAGCATTGAAGACGAATTACGAAGCGGCCGGTTTCGCGGCCGGCGAAGACGTGCGGCTCGTGCCGTTCATCGACGACATGGCGGCCGCGTATGCGGCGGCGGATCTCGTGATCTGCCGGTCGGGAGCGATGACGGTGTCGGAGATCGCGGCGGTGGGCGTGGCGGCGCTGTTCGTGCCGTTCCCGTACGCGGTCGACGATCACCAGACGACCAACGCAGCGTTCCTCGCCGATGCGGGCGGGGCGGTATTGGTGCAACAACGCGACCTGTCGGCGGAACTGCTCGCCGACTGGCTGCGCGGCCAGTCGCGGGCATCGCTCGCGGACATGGCGGAACGTTCGCGCTCGCTGGCGAAGCCCGAGGCCACCGACGAAGTCGCGCGCGTGTGCGCGAAGGCGGCTGGCGCGAACCTGGAACAACTGCAATGAAACACATCGTCAAACACATTCATTTCGTCGGCATCGGCGGCGCGGGCATGAGCGGCATCGCCGAAGTGCTCGTCAACCTCGGTTACGAGGTCAGCGGTTCGGACCTGTCGCGCAACGCGGTGACCGATCGTCTCCAGGCGCTCGGCGCACGGATCGCGATCGGCCACGACGCGGCGAACATCGAGGGCGCGAACGCGGTCGTCGTGTCGACGGCCGTGCGTTCGGACAACCCGGAAGTGCTGGCCGCGCGCGCGCAGCGCGTGCCGATCGTGCAGCGTGCGGTGATGCTGGCCGAGCTGATGCGCCTGAAGCAGGGCATCGCGATCGCCGGCACGCACGGCAAGACCACGACGACGAGCCTCGTCGCGAGCGTGCTCGCGGCGGGCGGGCTCGATCCGACCTTCGTGATCGGCGGCCGGCTGATCAGCGCCGGCGCGAACGCGCGGCTCGGCACGGGCGATTTCATCGTCGCCGAGGCCGACGAGTCGGACGCGTCGTTCCTGAACCTGTATCCGGTGATCGAAGTCATCACGAACATCGATGCCGACCACATGGACACCTACGGCCACGATTTCGCGCGGCTCAAGCAGGCGTTCATCGAATTCACGCAGCGCCTGCCGTTCTACGGCAGCGCGGTCGTGTGCGTCGACGATCCGAACGTGCGGCAGATCATCCCGTTCATCTCGAAGCCGGTCGTGCGCTACGGCCTGTCGCCGGACGCGCAGGTGCGCGCGGAAGACATCGACGCGCGCGACGGCCGCATGCATTTCACGGTGATTCGCGAAGGGCGCGCGCCGCTCGCGATCGTGCTGAACCTGCCGGGCCTGCACAACGTGCAGAACGCGCTCGCGGCGATCGCGATCGCGACCGATCTCGGCGTGACGGACGAGGCGATCCAGCAGGCGCTCGCGGAATTCAACGGCGTCGGCCGGCGCTTCCAGCGCTACGGCGAGGTGCCGACCGCGGACGGCGGCCAGTACACGCTGATCGACGACTACGGCCATCACCCGGTCGAGATGGCCGCGACGATCGCGGCCGCGCGCGGCGCGTTCCCGGGCCGCCGCCTCGTGCTGGCGTTCCAGCCGCACCGCTACACGCGTACGCGCGATTGCTTCGACGATTTCGTCAACGTGCTGTCGACGGTCGACGCGCTGGTGCTGACGGAAGTCTACGCGGCCGGCGAGGCGGCGATCTCGACCGCCAACGGCGAAGCGCTGTCGCGTGCGTTGCGCGCGGTAGGAAAGGTTGACCCGGTGTTCGTCGCGACGGTCGACGACGTGCCGGACGCATTGGCGAAGGTCGCGCAGAACGGCGACGTGGTGATCACGATGGGTGCGGGTTCGATCGGCGGCGTGCCGGCGAAGGTCGCGCAGCACACTCAACAGAAGGCATGACATGAGCGGGATTGATCCGAAACGTTTCGGCAAGGTGGCGGTGTTGTTCGGCGGCGAGTCCTCGGAGCGCGAGGTGTCGCTCACGTCGGGCAAGCTCGTGCTGCAGGGCCTGCGCGATGCGGGCATCGACGCGCACCCGTTCGATCCGGCCGAGCGCCCGCTGGCGGCGCTGAAGGATGAAGGGTTCGTGCGCGCGTTCAACGCGCTGCATGGCGGCTACGGCGAGAACGGCCAGATCCAGGGCGCGCTCGATTTCTACGGCATTCGTTACACGGGCAGCGGCGTGCTCGGGTCGGCGCTCGGCCTCGACAAGTTCCGCACGAAGCTCGTGTGGCAGCAGACGGGCGTGCCGACGCCGCCGTTCGAGACGGTGCTGCGCGGCGACGACCTCGCGGCGCGCGCGACCGACATCGTCGCGAAGCTCGGCCTGCCGCTGTTCGTGAAGCCGGCGAGCGAGGGCTCGAGCGTGGCGGTGCTGAAGGTGAAGACGGCCGACGCGCTGCCGGCGGCGCTCGCGGAAGCCGCGAAGCATGACCCGATCGTGATCGTCGAGAAGAGCATCGAGGGCGGCGGCGAATACACCGCCTGCATCGCCGGCGATCTCGACCTGCCGGTGATCAAGATCGTGCCGGCCGGCGAGTTCTACGACTATCACGCGAAGTACGTCGCCGACGACACGCAATACCTGATTCCGTGCGGGCTGCCCGCCGACAAGGAAGCGGAGCTCAAGCGCATCGCGCGCCGTGCATTCGACGTGCTCGGCTGCACCGACTGGGGCCGCGCGGATTTCATGCTCGACGCCGACGGCAACGCGTACTTCCTGGAAGTGAACACCGCGCCGGGCATGACCGACCACTCGCTGCCGCCGAAGGCCGCGCGCGCGGTCGGCATCAGCTATTCGGAGCTGGTCGTGAAGGTGCTGTCGCTCACGCTCAACGACTGACGCAGGAACGGAACGACGTATGTGGAACAACGTTCGCCAACTCAACCTTGCCGCCAGCGCGCTGTACGCGCTGTTGCTGCTCGTGTTGGCGGCGGCCGGTTGCTACTGGCTGATCCAGCGCCCGACGTTCGCGCTGCGGGAAATCCGGATCGACGGCGACACCGAGCACATCAATTCACCGACGGTGCGCGCGGGCGTGGTCGGCCGGCTGAAGGGCAATTTCTTCACGGTCGATCTCGACGCGGCACGCGCCGCGTTCGAGCAGATGCCCTGGGTGCGCCACGCGAGCGTGCGCCGGGTGTGGCCGAATGCGCTGGCTGTCACGCTCGAGGAGTACAAACCGCTCGGGACCTGGGGCAGCGACCAGCTCGTGAGTGTCGACGGCGAGCTGTTCACCGCGAACCAGGGCGAGCTGGAGCAGGAACTGCCGGCGTTCGACGGCCCGGAGGGCAGTGCGAAGGAAGTCGTCACGCGGTATCGCGACTTCGGGAAATGGTTTGCGCCGCTGAAGGCGGCGCCGGAAGAAGTGACGCTGTCGGCGCGGTACGCGTGGACGGTGAAGCTGTCGAACGGCATGCAGGTCGAGCTGGGCAAGGAACGCAACAGCGAGTCGCTGCATGACCGGAGCCAGCGCCTGGTCGCCGCATGGCCGGCCGTCACGGAGCGCTGGGGCAACGACATCGAGTACGCGGACCTGCGTTATCCGAACGGATTCGCGATTCGCGCGGCAGGCATGCGGTTCCTGACCGATACCGACAAGCGCAAGAAGTAACGAGAGATCACACGCAAGAGCACTTTATGAGCAAAGACTACAAGGATCTGCTGGTTTCCCTCGACATCGGCACGTCGAAGGTGGTGGCCATCGTCGCCGAGCTGAAGGGCGAAGGCCACTACGAGGTGATCGGTCTCGGCCAGAGCGAGTCGAAGGGTCTGAAGAAAGGTGTGGTGGTCAACATCGAGGCCACCGTGCAGTCGATCCAGCGCGCGCTCGAGGAAGCCGAGCTGATGGCCGACTGCAAGATCACCAACGTGTTCACGGGGATCGCGGGCAGCCACATCCGCAGCTTCAACTCGAGCGGGATGGTCGCGATCAAGGACAAGGAAGTCACGCAGACCGACGTTGCGCGCGTGATCGAGACCGCGAAGGCGATCAACATCCCGACCGACCAGCAGGTGCTGCACATCCTCACGCAGGAATTCATCATCGACGGCCAGGAAGACGTGCGCGAGCCGATCGGCATGAGCGGCATCCGGCTGGAAGTGAAGGTGCACATCGTGACGGGCGCGGTGAGTGCCGCGCAGAACATCGTCAAGTGCGTGCGCCGTTGCGGGCTCGAAGTGAACGACCTGATCCTGCAGCCGCTCGCGTCGTCGCTGGCCGTGCTGACGGAAGACGAGAAGGATCTCGGCGTGGTGCTGGTCGACATCGGCGGCGGCACGACGGACATCGCGATCTTCGCCGAAGGCGCGATCCGTCACACCGCGGTGATTCCGATCGCCGGCGACCAGATCACGAGCGACATCGCGATGGCGCTGCGCACGCCGACGCCGGATGCGGAAGACATCAAGGTCGGCTACGGCATTGCCAAGCAGGCGCTCGCCGATCCGGACGAAATGGTGGAAGTGCCGGGCCTCGGCGAACGCGGTCCGCGCACGCTGTCGCGCCAGGCGCTCGCAGCCGTGATCGAGCCGCGTGTCGAGGAACTGTTCTCGCTCGTGCAGCAGGTCGTGCGCGAATCGGGTTACGAAGAACTGCTGAGCTCCGGCGTGGTCATTACCGGCGGGGCGTCGATGATGCCCGGCATGGTCGAGCTCGGCGAAGACATTTTCCTGAAACCGGTGCGCATCGGCGCGCCGGAATATGCAGGCGGCCTCTCCGACGTCGTGCGCAATCCGCGCTACTCGACGGCGATGGGGCTGCTCGTCGAAGGCAGTGCTCAGCGCATGCGCGGCCGCAAGGTCGCCGTGCAGTCCGGCAACGCGGGGCAGGTGTTCTCGCGGATGAAGGAATGGTTCCTGAGCAACTTCTGACGAACCGAATCGAAATTCGCGCCGGTGCCGGCGGCTGGCGCGCGACAGGGGGTTGCCCGATCTCCTGCCGAATAACGGCCGAGTAGCAGTATTTCTCTTGACGGAGGCAACAATGGAATTCGAAATGCTGGAAACCGAAACCAACGGCACCATCATCAAGGTGGTCGGCGTTGGCGGCGCTGGCGGCAATGCCGTCCAGCACATGATCAACCGCGGTGTGCAGGGCGTCGACTTCATCGTGATGAACACGGATGCGCAGGCGCTGTCGCGTTCGCGTGCATCGTCGGTGATCCAGCTCGGCAACACGGGTCTGGGCGCTGGCGCGAAGCCGGAAATGGGCCGTGCGGCAGCGGAAGAAGCGCGTGAGCGCATCGCCGACGCACTGCGCGGCGCGCACATGGTGTTCATCACGGCCGGCATGGGTGGTGGCACGGGCACGGGCGCGGCACCGGTGGTTGCGCAGATCGCGAAGGAGATGGGCATCCTGACGGTGGGTGTCGTCAGCAAGCCGTTCGAGTTCGAAGGCGGCAAGCGCATGCGCGTCGCTGAAGCCGGTTCGCAGCAACTGGAGGATCACGTCGACTCGCTGATCGTCGTTCTGAACGACAAGCTGTTCGACGTGATGGGCGACGACGCCGAGATGGACAAGTGCTTCCAGTGCGCGGACGACGTGTTGAACAACGCGGTTGCAGGCATTGCTGAAATCATCAATGTCGATGGCCTCGTGAACGTCGACTTCGAAGACGTGAAGACGGTGATGGGCGAGCAGGGCAAGGCGATGATGGGCACGGCGACGGTCGCCGGCGTCGATCGCGCACGCCTCGCGGCGGAACAGGCCGTGGCGAGCCCGCTGCTCGAAGGCGTCGATCTGTCGGGCGCGCGCGGCGTGCTGGTCAACATCACGTCGAGCCGTTCGCTGCGCCTGTCGGAAACGCGCGAAGTGATGAACACGATCAAGAGCTACGCGGCGGAAGACGCGACGGTGATCTTCGGTGCGGTGTACGACGATGCGATGGGCGATGCACTGCGCGTGACGGTCGTGGCAACGGGTCTGGGCCGTGCGGCGAAGAAGCAGCAATCGGCACCGATGACGCTGCTGCGCACGGGTACGGACAACCAGCCGGTCAGCGCGGTTTCGCACGGCTACGCTCCGACGCATCACGTCAGCACGGCCGACTACGGCGCGCTCGATACGCCGGCGGTGTGGCGCAATTCGCGCGAAACCGCGGCATCGCACGTGCAGGCGCTGCAGGAGAAGGGTGTCGACACGTACGACATCCCGGCTTTCCTGCGCAAGCAGGCTGACTGACGCAAACACAGGCGAAGCCGCGGCGAAACTGCCGCGGTATCGCCGGCGTGACGGATGCTACGGACCACGACAGGCCGCGTCGATTGCGACGCCGGGCCGGGAAAGGTGCCCTCTCCGCGCAAGCGGGGCGGGATGGGCCGTGCTGTCCGCAACACGCTGAAAAACCGTATCGCTATGAGGGACCAGCCATGATTCAAGTGGGCGACGCGCTGCCCGACGCGCAATTGTTCGAGTACATCGACGACGCGCGCGAAGGGTGCACGCTGGGGCCGAACGCCTACAGCGTGCGCGACCAGGTTGCGGGAAAGCGGGTGGTGATCTTTGGATTGCCGGGCGCTTTCACGCCGACCTGCTCGGCGCAGCATGTGCCGGGCTACGTCGAACACGCCGAGCAACTGCGCGCGGCGGGTATCGACGAGATCTGGTGCGTGTCCGTCAACGACGCATTCGTGATGGGCGCATGGGGACGTGATCTGCACACCGCGGGCAAGGTGCGCATGATGGCGGACGGCAGCGCGGCTTTCACTCATGCGCTGGGGCTGACGCAGGATTTGTCCGCGCGTGGCATGGGAATTCGTTCCCTGCGCTACGCGATGGTGATTGACGGCGGTGTGGTCAAGACGCTGGCCGTCGAGGCGCCGGGCAAATTCGAAGTGAGCGATGCGGCGAGTGTTCTCGCGACGTTGACGTCCTGATCGTGCGGTGCGCCGTTGCCTGCCGGCAACGCTGCTCACCGGCCTCAGGGCAGTTGTAACACGGGCTGATGACCGGAAACGCCTCCGTTCCGGGCATCGGCCCGTCCCGTATCGGCGCGGGTAAACAGCCGAAACAGATTGATACGCAGTTTCAAACTACGCTGAATAGGGAATTACGCTATAATCTCCCCTATCGAATATAACTCCTGATTGATATCTTCAATCACGACGAAGAACATCATGCTGAAGCAGCGCACCATCAAATCCATCGTGAAGACCGTGGGTATCGGTGTCCACTCGGGCCGCAAGATCGAGCTGACGCTCCGTCCCGCCGCGCCGGGCACGGGCATCGTGTTCTCCCGCGTCGACCTTCCCACGCCCGTCGACATTCCCGCCGCGGCGACGTCGATCGGCGATACGCGGCTCGCGTCGGTGCTGCAGAAGGATGGCGTGCGCGTGTCGACGGTCGAGCACCTGATGTCGGCGTGTGCCGGCCTCGGCATCGACAACCTCTATGTCGATGTGACGGCCGAGGAAATCCCGATCATGGACGGCAGCGCGGCGACCTTCGTGTTCCTGATCCAGTCCGCCGGGATCGAGGAGCAGAACGCGCCGAAGCGCTTCGTCAAGGTGAAGAAGACGGTCGAAATCCGCGACGGCGACAAGTTCGCGCGTCTCGATCCGTACTTCGGTTTCAAGCTGAAATTCTCGATCGACTTCCGTCACCCGGCCGTCGACAAGACCGGCCAGGAACTCGAGGTCGATTTTGCGAATACGTCGTACGTGCGCGAGATCGCGCGTGCACGCACGTTCGGCTTCGCGCATGAGGCCGAGATGCTGCGCGAGATGGGTCTCGCCCGCGGCGGCAGCATGGAAAACGCGATCGTGCTCGACGAGTACCGCATCCTGAACAACGACGGGCTGCGCTACGACGACGAGTTCGTGAAGCACAAGATGCTCGACGCGATCGGCGACCTGTACGTGATCGGCCATCCGCTGCTCGCGTCGTACACGGCGTACAAGTCGGGCCACGGGCTGAACAACGCGCTGCTGCGCGAACTGCTCGCGAACGAAGATGCGTACGAGATCGTCACGTTCGACGATCCGCAAGCCGCGCCGAAGGGCTTCGCGTTCGACATGCAGACGGCCTTCGCCTGACCTGCGTTCGGCACAAGCAATAAAAAAGCAGCCTTCGGGCTGCTTTTTTTTATTGGCCGGGCGCTGGCGCTGCCGGCGGCGCGCATCGTAACGCCGTCAGCGCGGCTTGGCGCCATGCCGGGCCGCCATCCGCGCGAGCGCGTCCTGCAGCGGTGACGGTTCGAGATGATCTGCCAGGTCGCGCAACGCGGCCGCGCCGACTGACGTCATCCGCGCCTGCTTCACGTGCGGCGGCTCCGGCGCATCCTTCGGGCGCACGCGTACGCGCAGCGTCGAGACCGGCCAGCCGCGCTTTTGCAGATCGCCGAGCAGCCGCGGCTCGACCTGCCGCAGCCGCGCGGCCAGCGCGTTGTGCGCGGCAAAGAGGGTCAGGGTCCCGTCCTTCACGAAGCCGGGCTCGATGTGGTTTGCCAGGTAGTCGGGCAGGAGTGCGGCGAGATCGCGCTGCAGCGACGCGATCTGCTCGACGCCGGCGCGCAGCGCCGCGAACGCGTCGGTGCGGCCGAGCACTTCCGACACGGGTTGCGGGCGATACGGGGCGAGCGGGCCGAAACGCTTGGAAAATCGGTTCATCGAGACATTCTTCGGGCGCGCACGCGCGCGGACGTTGACGCCGATTGTACCCGCGCGGGCCCGTGCACGGGCGGCTTTCGCCCCGTTGGCCCGGCCGTCGGCGCGCAGTGCCCGTCCGCCCGAGACACGGGCGCACGCTTCCCCGCGTGCTAAAATTCCTCGTTTGAGTCCACTAATTCGCTAAGCCGCCGAGGCTCGGGCGTCGGGGCGCGCAATACGCGCCGGGCGCCGGTGCTGCGACGCAGGATCCGATCCGATGACAACCGGTTTTCTCCAGAAAATTTTTGGCAGCCGCAACCAGCGGCTCGTCAAGCAATACCAAAAGACCGTCACGACGATCAATGCGCTCGAAACGCAGATCGAGAAGCTGACGGACGACCAGTTGCGCGGCAAGACGGACGAATTCCGCCAGCGAGTCGCGGCCGGCGAGTCGCTCGACAAGCTGCTGCCCGAGGCGTTCGCGGTTTGTCGCGAGGCCAGCCGCCGAGTGCTGAAGATGCGGCACTTCGACGTGCAGATGATCGGCGGCATGGTGCTCCACTACGGCAAGATCGCGGAAATGCGCACGGGCGAGGGCAAGACGCTCGTCGCGACGCTGCCCGTGTACCTGAACGCACTGGCGGGCCGCGGCGTGCACGTCGTGACCGTCAACGATTACCTCGCGCAGCGCGACGCCGAATGGATGGCGCGCCTCTACAACTTCCTCGGTCTGTCGGTCGGCATCAACCTGTCCGGCATGGAGCACGACCAGAAGCAGCAGGCCTACGCGGCGGACATCACGTACGGCACGAACAACGAATTCGGCTTCGACTACCTGCGCGACAACATGGTCTACGAGACCGACGCGCGCGTGCAGCGGGCATTGAACTTCGCGGTCGTCGACGAAGTGGACTCGATCCTGATCGACGAGGCGCGTACGCCGCTGATCATTTCGGGTCAGGCCGAGGATCACACCGAGCTGTACGTGCGGATGAACGCACTGCCGCCGCTGCTCGAGCGCCAGATCGGTGAAGAGAAGGCCGACGGCACGGGCGTCGAGAAGCCGGGCGACTACACGCTCGACGAGAAGGCCCGCCAGGTGTTCCTGACGGAATCGGGCCACGAGAAGGCCGAGCGCTTGCTCGCCGAATGGGGCCTGATCGGTGAGGGCGAGAGCCTGTACGCGCCGCAGAACATCACGCTGATGCACCACGTGTACGCGGCGCTGCGCGCACACACGCTGTTCCACAAGGATCAGCACTACGTCGTGCAGAGCGGCGAAGTGGTCATCGTCGACGAATTCACCGGCCGCCTGATGGCCGGCCGCCGCTGGTCCGACGGCCTGCACCAGGCCGTCGAGGCGAAGGAACACGTGAAGATCCAGAGCGAGAACCAGACGCTCGCATCGATCACGTTCCAGAACTACTTCCGGATGTACGCGAAGCTGGCCGGCATGACCGGTACCGCCGACACCGAAGCGTACGAATTCAACGAGATCTACGGTCTCGAGACGGTCGTGATCCCGACCAACCGCCCGCCGAAGCGGATCGACAAGCAGGACCAGATCTACAAGACGGCCAAGGAGCGCTATGACGCGGTGATCCGCGACATCCGCGAATGCTATGAGCGCGGTCAGCCGGTGCTGGTCGGCACGACGTCGATCGAGAACTCCGAGCTGCTGTCGCACCTGCTGAAGCAGGCCGGGCTGCCGCACGAGGTGCTGAACGCGAAGCAGCACGAGCGCGAAGCCGCGATCGTCGCGGAAGCCGGCCGTCCGAAGCGCGTCACGATCGCAACCAACATGGCCGGCCGCGGTACCGACATCGTGCTCGGCGGCAATGCCGAGAAGCAGGCCGCGTTCATCGAGGCCGACGAAGCCATCCCGGCCGACGAGAAGGCGCGCCGCATCCAGCAACTGCACGACGAGTGGGAAACGCTGCACGAGCAGGTGAAGGCCGCGGGTGGCCTGCACATCATCGGCACCGAGCGTCACGAATCGCGCCGGATCGACAACCAGCTGCGCGGCCGTGCGGGCCGCCAGGGCGATCCGGGCTCGTCGCGCTTCTACCTGTCGCTCGACGATCCGCTGCTGCGCATCTTCGCGGGCGACCGCGTGCGTTCGATCATGGACCGCCTGAAGATGCCGGAAGGCGAGGCGATCGAGGCCGGCATCGTCACGCGCTCGATCGAGTCCGCGCAGCGCAAGGTCGAGGCGCGCAACTTCGACATCCGCAAGCAGCTGCTCGAATACGACGACGTGTCGAACGACCAGCGCAAGGTGATCTACCAGCAGCGTAACGAGCTGCTCGAAGCGCACGACATCACCGAGACGATCACCGCGATGCGTCATGGCGTGGTGACCGAAGTCGTCCGCCAGTTCGTGCCGGAAGGCAGCATCGAAGAGCAGTGGGACGTGCCCGAGCTCGAGGAAGCGCTGCGCAACGACTGGCAGCTCGACCTCGCGATCCAGGAAATGGTGAACGAGTCGTCGTCGATCACGGCCGAGGAGATCCTCGACGCCGTGATGACGGCCGCCGACGAGCAGTACGAGGCGAAAGTCGCGATGGTCGGCCGCGAATCGTTCAGCGCGTTCGAGCGCTCGGTGATGCTGCAGACGGTCGACCGCCTGTGGCGCGAGCACCTCGCGGCGCTCGACCACCTGCGCCAGGGCATCCACCTGCGCGGCTATGCGCAGAAGAACCCGAAGCAGGAATACAAGCGTGAAGCGTTCGAGCTGTTCGCCGCGATGCTCGAGGCGATCAAGCAGGAAGTCACGCGCGTCGTGATGAACGTGCAGATCCAGTCGCCGGAGCAGCTCGAGCAAGCCGCCGAGCAGATCGAGGAGCGCAGCGGTCATCTCGAGAACGTCGAGTACCAGCACGCCGATTACGCGGAAGCCGGTGCGCCGGTGGCGAACGTCACCGCTGCCGCGGCGGCCACGGCGACGGCCGAGATGGTCGGCAGCGCGATGACGCACAGCGGCCCCGGCGGCGAAATGCCGAAGGTCGGCCGCAACGACCCGTGCCCGTGCGGCAGCGGCAAGAAGTACAAGCAATGTCACGGGAAGCTGTCATGATCGACGGCGGCGCGCATCACGCGTGCCGCTTCGTTCGCAGCTTCGAGTGAGTGATGTGAGTTGCGGCGGCCCGCGCGTGCGGCCGCCGGTTCTTCCAATCGATGCCGGCGCATGCCGGCATTTTCCATCCGGCAGGTGTGCCCCATGGCTGTCAATTTTCCGTCGATCGATCCCGCCCAACTGCATCCCGTCGCCGGCGTCACGCTCGGCTGGGCGGAAGCGAACATCCGCAAGCCGAATCGCAAGGACGTGCTGGTCATCTCCGTCGACGAAGGTGCGACGGTCGCGGGCGTGTTCACCGAAAACCGTTTCTGCGCTGCGCCGGTCATCGTCTGCCGCGAGCACCTGGCAAAGGTGCGCGCGGGCGGCGCGGGCATTCGCGCGCTCGTCGTGAATACGGGCAATGCGAACGCAGGCACCGGCGAGCCGGGCCTCGTGAACGCGCGCGAAACCTGCACGGAACTCGCGCGCCTCGCGGGCATCGAGCCGGCGCAGGTGCTGCCGTTCTCGACCGGCGTGATCCTCGAGCCGCTGCCGATCGACCGCCTGAAGGCCGGGTTGCCGGCCGCGCTCGCGAACCGCAAGGAAGCGAACTGGTTCGACGCCGCGCACGCGATCATGACGACCGACACGCTGCCGAAGGCCACGTCGCGCCAGGTGACGATCGACGGCCACACGGTCACGCTGACGGGCATCAGCAAGGGTGCGGGCATGATCAAGCCGAACATGGCGACGATGCTCGGCTTCCTCGCGTTCGACGCGAACGTCGCGCAGCCGGTGCTCGATACGCTCGTGAAGGAAGTGGCCGACCGCTCGTTCAACTGCATCACGATCGACGGCGATACGTCGACGAACGACTCGTTCATCCTGATCGCGTCGGGCAAGAGCACGCTGCCGGCGATCACGTCGACCGATTCGCCGGCCTATGCGGCGCTGCGCGATGCGGTGACGGAAGTCGCGCAAGTGCTGTCGCAACTGATCGTGCGCGATGGCGAAGGCGCGACGAAATTCATGACGGTGCAGGTCGAAGGCGGCAAGAGCGTCGCGGAATGCCGCCAGATCGCTTACGCGATCGGCCATTCGCCGCTCGTGAAGACGGCCTTCTACGCATCCGACCCCAACCTCGGCCGGATTCTCGCGGCGATCGGCTATGCGGGCGTCGCAGATCTCGACGTCGACAAGATCGACCTCTATCTCGACGACGTGCTCGTCGCGAAGGCGGGTGGTCGCAACCCGGCCTACCAGGAAGAGGATGGCCAGCGCGTGATGAAGCAGAGCGAAATCACGATCCGCGTGCTGCTCGGCCGCGGCGACGCGCAGGCCACCATCTGGACGTGCGACCTGTCGCACGACTACGTGAGCATCAACGCGGATTACCGCTCCTGATCGGGAGTGGTCGAACGACATGGACAAGCTTGAACAGTTTCTGATGCGCGCCGAAGCGCTGCTCGGCCGTCTCGAGGGGATGCTGCCGCCCGCGCCGGCAGCGGTCGACTGGAATGCCGCGCACGCGTTTCGCTGGCGCAAGCGCCAGGGGCGCGGCTATCTGCAGCCGGTGCCGGCCGTGTCGTCGATCACGCTCGACGATCTCCACAACATCGATCGCCAGAAAGGGCTGATCGAACAGAACACGCGGCAGTTCGTGCAGCAGAAGCCGGCCAACAACGTGCTGCTGACCGGCGCGCGCGGTACCGGCAAGTCGTCGCTGATCAAGGCGTGCCTGAACGCGTATGCGAACGACGGCCTGCGCCTGATCGAAGTCGACAAGGACGACCTGCACGATCTCGGCGACATCGTCGACCTGATCTCGCAGCGTCCCGAGCGCTTCATCGTGTTCTGCGACGACCTGTCGTTCGAGGAAGGCGAGTCGGGCTACAAGGCGCTGAAGGTTGCGCTCGACGGCTCGATCGCCGCGCAGTCGGACAACGTGCTGATCTACGCGACGTCGAACCGCCGCCATCTGCTGCCCGAGTACATGAGCGACAACGAGACGTACAAGCATCTTCCGGATGGCGAGATTCACCCCGGCGAAGTCGTCGAGGAGAAGATCTCGCTGTCGGAGCGCTTCGGCCTGTGGGTCAGCTTCTATCCGTTCAAGCAGGACGACTATCTCGACATCGTCGGGCACTGGCTGCGTCATTTCGGCTGCCCGGATGCGGAGATCGAGTTCGCACGCGGCGACGCGCTCGTGTGGGCGCTCGAGCGCGGCTCGCGGTCGGGGCGCGTTGCGTGGCAGTTTGCGCGTGACTGGTCGGGCCGCAAGGAGCAAGCATGAGCGCGGATCTCGCACAAGACGCGGTGCGCGCACCCGATGGCCGCAAGGTGACGGAAGTCGCGGTCGGCGTGATGGTGCAGCCGGACGGCCGCTACCTGCTCGCGCAGCGGCTGCAAGGCAAGCCGTATGAAGGTTACTGGGAGTTTCCGGGCGGCAAGCTGGAGGCCGGCGAAAGCGTCGAGGACGCGCTTGCGCGCGAACTGCACGAAGAGCTCGGCATCGAAGTCACGGCCAGCCATCGCTGGCACACGCTCGAGCACGATTATCCGCATGCTTACGTGCGGCTTTATTTCTGCAAGGTGACGGGCTGGACGGGCGAGCCGCACAGCAAGGAAGGGCAGGCGTTCGTATGGCAGCAACTGCCGGTCGAGGTCGCGCCGTTGCTGCCGGCTGCGCTGCCGGTGCTCGAACTGCTCGAGAAGGAAGCGGCGTCGAACTGACGCCGTGATGGCCTGCCGGAAAGGCGGGCCATATCACTCGCGGGCGGTGCCGCGCACCGCTCAGCTGTCGCGGCGGCCGTCCGTGCCGTCTTCTTCCGACGAGGGGCCCTCGTCGGAAGAACCACCGATCCGGTACTTTTCCGCGGCCCAAGCGCCGAGGTCGAGCTGCTTGCAGCGGGCCGAGCAGAACGGGCGGAACTGATTTTCGGGTGTCCAGCGCACTTCGGCGCCGCACGACGGGCATTTCACAACGGTAGTCATACGAAAGCGATCCGGCACGCGGCCGTTACAGATTGCACAGTGTCAGATGGAACGGCACGTCGATGTCCACCGCGCGCGGCCGCACATCGCCGTCCTGCATGGTGAACCGTACCCACAGCATGTATTTGTTGGCGCTCGCTTCGGGAATGACGCGCAGCTCCGGCGCTACACGCACCTGCATCAACTGGTAGGTGCGGCCGGACAGCATCTGCTGGTAGCTGCCCTGCATCGCCATGACCTTCGACGCCTGGCCCGATTCGCGCGCGAGCCGCAGCACGATCGTCACGGCGTCGCGCAGCGGCAGCATCGGCAGGATCCACTTCGCGATGTCCTGGCGCCGCTGCTCGGCGGGCCATTGCTGCCACGCATAGTACGACGGCAGGTCGAACTTGCACGTGCCGCCGGGAATCACTGCGCGGCTGCGGATGCTGGCGAGCCACTCGTTGTCGACGAGGTGCTGCCCGGTCTTGCCCTGCATCTGCGCGAGATTCGCGAGCGTCTGCTCGATTTCGCCGAGCACGGCTTCGAGCGCGTTCTGCTCGATGCCCGGATTGCCGCGAAAGGGGGCGAGCGTCTGGCGCTGACGTTCGAGCTCTTTCATCAGATCCGATTTCAGATCCGCGCGGCCCGTTACCTCGGCGATTTCGAACAGCGTCGTCAGCGCGACGTGGTGTTCACGCGGGTCCTCCTGAGCCAAAAAGAACGCGAAGCGCTCGAAGAGATCTTCGAGGCGCAACAGCGTGCGAATTCGCTCGTTGAACGGATACTCGTAAAGAATCAAGCGCGCTCGCCTCTTGGGTAGGAATTGAAACAATGCAGGACATTCTAATGCTCACTCTCTACCCTAGCAACGCGCCAATTTCGTACACCATCACGATTGCGCGCGATGCTCAGCGCGCGGCGGCTGCCAACCCGAGATAACGTTGGTGCAGTGTATCGACCTGCGCGGCGAGCGCGTCGGGCGTCGTCGCATCGTTGACGATCACGTCGTCGGCCGCCGCGAGACGGGCTTCACGCGTTGCCTGTTTCGCGATGATCGCTTCGACCTGCTCGCGCGTGAAGCCGTTGCGCTGCATCACGCGTGCGATCTGCGTTTCGACCGGGCAATCGACGACGAGTACGCGATCGCTGCGCGTCTTCCAGTTGCCTGACTCGACGAGCAGCGGCACGACGAACATCACGTACGGGCCCTGCGCGTCGCGCGCTTCGCGATCGGTCTCCGCGCGGATCAGCGGGTGCGTGATCGCTTCGAGGCGCCGGCGCGCGGCGTCGTCGCCGAAGATCAGTGCGCGCATTTTCGCGCGATCGAGCGCGCCGTCGGCGGCAACGAAGCCGCGGCCGAAAGCCTGTTCGATCGCGGGCATCGCGAGGCCGCCCGGTGCGGTAATGCGATGGGCGATCAGATCGGTATCGACCAGCGACGCGCCGCGGGCGCCGAACAGGTCGGCGACGGTCGTCTTGCCGCTGCCGATGCCGCCGGTGAGTCCAATTGCGAACATGTCAGCCTCCGAGCGCCGAATAGAAAGGGGTGCCGAAAAACAGCGTCGCGACGCCGCCTGCCGCGAGGAACGGGCCGAACGGAATCGGCTCCTCGAAGCGCATGCGGCCGCGCCAGGTCGCAACGAGCCCGACGATCGCGCCCGTCACCGCGGCGAACAGCACGACCTGCGGCAGCGCAGCCCAGCCCATCCATGCACCGAGCGCGGCGAGCAGCTTCAGGTCGCCGAACCCGATCCCCTCGATGCCGCGCAGCCATTTGAACAGCCAGTAGATCGACCACAGGAACAGGTAGCCGGCCATGGCCCCGATCACGGCCGAACGCAGCGACGTGAACGTGCCGCCGAGGTTCAGCATGAGCCCGGCCCAGAGGAGCGGCAGCGTCATCGAGTCGGGCAGGTAGCCGGTCCGGATATCGATTGCACTCATCGCGAGCAGCGCGGCACACAGCGCGAACGCGGCAAGCGCGGCGACGGTCGGGCCGAATGCCGCGAGGGAGCCGGCGGCGAGCAGTGCGCACGCGAGCTCGACGAGCGGATAACGGATGCCGATCGCGTGACCGCAGCGACGGCAACGCCCGCGCAGCATCAGGTAGCTGACGAGCGGGATGTTTTCCCATGCGCGCAGTACATGGCCGCAATGCGGGCACGCGCTGCGCGGGCGCCACAGATTGTAGTGCGGCGGGTAGCCGTCGTCGGGCGGGGCGCTCGCATTGCCGGTCGCTTCATCGATCTCGGCTTGCCATGCGCGCTGCATCATCACGGGCAGCCGGTGCACGACCACGTTCAGGAAACTGCCGATGCAGAGGCCGATGACGGCCGCGAACGCATACTGCAACGCAGGCGGCAGCATTGCCAGCGCGAGCAGCGTACTCTCGGGCGAATCGGTAACGGCGTACAGGGGCGCTGGCGTCATGAGGCTCAAGGTTCGGACAAAAAGGCGACAGAATCGGTTGCGATGCTACACCACGTTGCCGAGCTGGAGGATGGGCAGGTACATCGCGATCACGAGGCCGCCGACGAGTGCGCCCAGCACGATCACGATCAGCGGTTCGCCGAGCGCGGCAAGTGCATCGAGACGCGCGTCGAGCTGGCGTTCGCACAGCGCGGCGATGTCGGCGAGCATCGTGTCGAGCGCACCGGTTTCCTCGGCGACGGCGATCGGTTGCACGACGTCGTCCGGAAAGCAGCCGGCCGACTGCATTGCATCCGCGAGACGCGCGCCGCGCAGCACGCGAGCCGCGATGTGCGCGGTGGCGCGCTCGAACACCGGATGGCCGGCCGTGCGCTCGAGCGTGGCGAAGGTGTCGGCGAGCGGTACGCCGGCGCCGAGCAGCGTCGCCAGCGAGCGGCACCAGCGTGCGGCTGCGTACCGGCTGAGCGCACTACCCGCGAGCGGCGCGTGCAGCAGGTGCCGCGCGACCGCGTGGCGCAGCGGTGTCGACCGCCGCAGCGCGTAATGTGCGGCCAGCCCGGCTGCCGCCGTACCGGCAACGAGCACACCGCCCCACGCAGACAGCGCGGAGGACAGCGCGAGCAGCGCACGGGTCGGCGCCGGTAGCGCGGCGCCAAAACCGTCGAAGAGCTGCCGGAACGTCGGCACGACCCATACCATCAACGCGGCCGAGATCGCGACTGCGAACAGGATGACGGCCATCGGATAGGCGAGCGCGGCCCGCAGCTTGCGCCACTGTGCGTCGGCGCGCTCGCGGTGTTCCGCGACCCGTGTCAGCACGACGCCGAGCGAGCCGGACGCTTCGCCGACCTCGATCAACTGGCGATACAGCGTGCCGAACTGCGATGGATAGCGTGCGAGCGCATCGGCGAAACGCCGGCCGGCGAGGATCTCGCGGGCGAGACCCGCGGCGATGCGCGGCAGTCCGTCGCGCGGCCGCGTACGCGCGAGCATCTCGAGCGACGGCGCCAGCGGCAACCCGGCCTGCAGCAGGCTCGCGAGCTGGCGCGTGAAGCGTGTGACGTCCCGCGCGCCGGCCGTTGGCGGCCGGGCTGGCCCGCGGACGTCGAGCGACAGCACGGCGATGCCGTCGCGTGCGAGCGCGGCGCGCGCCGCTTCGGTGTCGAACGCGATGACGATCCCGCCGCGTGGCGTGCCGTCGCGACGGCGGCCGCGCCACGCGAAGCGGGTTTCGCGCGGCGGTGTGCGCATGCTCATGCCGCAGGTGTCGCGGCGAAGGCTTCGGCGATGCTCGTCGTGCCGTCGTGGACGCGCGCGAGTGCCGCATCGCGCAGACTGCGCACGCCTTCGGCTGCCGCGCATTGCGCGAGTTCGCCGACGCTCGCCCTTGCGACGATGCGCTCCGCCAGCCCGGGCGACACCGGCATCGTCTGATGCAGGCCGACACGGCCGCGATAGCCGATCCCGTGACAGGTCGAACAGCCGCGCGCGACGAACGGCCGCCATCCGGCTGCGAGGGCAGCCGGGTCGCAGCCGGCCTCCCGCAGGACGGGCACCGGTGCGTCCGAGTGCACGCGGCAGGCGGCGCACAGCCGCCGGACGAGGCGCTGCGCGGTGACGAGGTGCAGCGCAGCCGCGAGGTTGTATGGTGCGACGCCGATGTCGAGCAGCCGCGCGACGGCGGCCGGCGCGTCGTTCGTGTGCAGCGTCGACAGCACCAGATGGCCGGTCTGCGCGGCCTTGATCGCGACGTCGGCCGTCTCCGCATCGCGAATCTCGCCGACCATGATGATGTCCGGATCTTGCCGCAGCAGCGCGCGCAGTGCAGTCGCGAACGTGAGCCCCGCCTTTTCGGCGACACCAACCTGGCTGATGCCGTCGAGCTGGATCTCGGCGGGATCCTCGACCGTGCAGACGTTGTGCGCGTCGCGATCGAGCATCTGCAGCGCGCAGTAGAGCGACAGTGTCTTGCCGCTGCCGGTCGGGCCCGTGACGAGCACGAGGCCATGCGGCGCACGTATCGCGGCCTCCATCGCGGCCGCCTGCTGCGCGTCGAAGCCGAGGCGGGCGAGCGTGAGGTCGGGCGGCAGCGTTTCGAGGCGCCGCAGCACAAGCTTTTCACCGAACAACGTGGGCAGCGAACTGACCCGGAAGTCGCCGCGCGTACCGCCGTCGATCGCGATGCGCAGCCTGCCGTCCTGCGGGAGCCGCCGCTCGGCGATGTCCATGCGCGCGAGCACCTTGATCCGCGTGACGAGCGCGTCGCGCAGATGCAGCGGCGGCCGCGCATGTTCGTGCAACACGCCGTCGATGCGCAGGCGGATGCGCCAGCCGGCTTCGAACGGCTCGACGTGGATGTCGGATGCGTCGCGCACGCGTGCCGCGTGAAGCGTATCCGTCAGCAGCCGCACGGCCGGCGCATCGTCGAGCTGGGCCGCGTCGAGTGCGCGCGGTGCGGCGGCGGGCGACGCATCAGAGTGGGTGGGCGGCGGCTTGCGCAGCGGCGCCCCGGGAGGAGGGAAAAGCATGTGAGCCGGCACGCTGGCCGCCTGTTGACCGTGACCAGCAGATGGTCGCGCGTCTCGGGCGGCGCCGGCAGTCGGCCGTTCGGCTAGCGCGCGTTAGTGCGTGTGGTGCGCGAGCTGCGCGGCTTGAAGAGCTTGACCGTGCGCACGGCCTGGTCGTCGCTGCGCATCACCTCGAGCATCACGTCACCGATTTTCAGGCACACGTCGTCTTCCGGAATTTCCTCGAGGATTTCGAGAACGAGTCCGTTCAGCGTCTTCGGCCCGTCGGTCGGCAGCTTCAGGTGCAGCCAGCGGTTCAGTTCGCGCAGCGGCATGCTCGCCGAGACGATGCATTCGCCGTTCTCGTCCCAGCCGCCCTTGCGTTCGCTGCGCGGCATCGACGTCGTGAATTCGCCGATCAGCTCCTCGATGATGTCTTCGGGCGTGACGAGCCCTTCGAGCTCGCCGTACTCGTTGACGACGAGCGCGGTCCGCTGCCGCGTTTCCTGGAAAAACTGGAGCTGCTGAACCACCGGCGTGCCCGACGGCACGTAGTACGGTTCGGCGAGCAGCGTGCGCAGCGTCTCGCGGTCGAACTCCTGGTTGTGCAGCGCGGTCAGCGTCTTGCGGACGTGCAGCACGCCGAGCACCCGGTCGATGTCGCCTTCATAGACGACGAGCCGGTTGTGATAGCAGGTTTCGAGCTGGTGCAGGACGTCGTCGAGCGGCGCGTAGAAGTTGAGCGACTCGATCTGGCGGCGCGGCACCATCACGTCGTCGACCGTGATGTTCTCGAGGTCGAACAGGTTGAGCAGGATGCTGCGGTGCTTGGTCGGCATGAAGCTGCTTGACTCGAGCACGATCGCGCGCAGCTCGTCGGCCGACATGCGCTGGTCGCGCCCCTTCTTCGTGTTGATGCGCAGCACCCACAGCACGCCGTTCGCGAGCGCGTTGACGAACCAGACGACCGGCTTGAACACGCGCATCAGCGGCGCGATCACGAGGCTCGCGGGCAGTGCGATGCGTTCGGGGAACGTCGCACCGACGATCTTCGGTGCGATTTCCGCGAACACGATGATCAGGAACGCGACGATGCCGGTCGCGATCGACAGCGCGAGGTTGTTGCGGCCGAACGTATGCAGCGCGAGCGACGTCGTCAGGACCGGGATGATCGTGTTGAACAGGTTGTTGCCGATCAGGATCACGCTGAGCAGCAGGTCAGTGCGCGTGAGCAGCCCCTGCGTGGTCTTCGCGCCGAGCGCGCCCTGGGTGGCGAGATGCTTCAGCCGATGGCGGTTGAGCGCCATCATCGCGGTCTCGGAAATCGAAAAGAAGCTGGAACAGAGGAGAAGCAGGAAGACGGCGCCGATTTGCGCCCATAAGGGAATTTGGTCCACGCGTTGGAAGGGCAGTGAAGGACAGGAATGGAGGGAATATAGCAGAGGCCGGCGACCGTGATGTGTCGGGCGGGGCCACGCGCTCAGCAACTCTAGTCAATTCTCGGCAATTTGTAAAAATCTTCGATAACCTTTCACATCTATCAAGCGGTGGGCGCAAGCTTTGCGTTTCATGAAGCGGGCGTACAGTCGTGCGGCGCCTGCTGACAATTGACGAGACACGTGTATGCCTATGACGGAGCAGGTTGTCTGGAGCGGGGCGAGTCGGACTTCGATACCCTGGCTTATCGACGGGACGAGCGCGGTCAGGTGACATCGGCTGTCGGCCTGCATCAGCCGGCCGAGCATTATCAATACAGCGCGGCGATGAATCTCGCGGCCCACGGCAGGCAATCGCCAATCGATACGCATCGATATTCGCGAGGCGGTTTGCCGGAGCAGGCAGGTCATCCGCGGTACAAGTGCGATGCCAAACATCAAGATACTGCAATGAATCCGACGGAATCCGACGTTTTGACCGCCATCCGAGGTGGGTGGCTCGCGAGTGTATTGCGTGGCGAGGCGTGTGTGTTCCGCACACCGCCCGAGATCAACGACGACATGCGTCCGACCGATCATGCGGAATTGCTGGAACGCACGCTGTATCCGCTCAGCCGAACGGAAGGTGTCGATTTCGTCCAGCGTGAACTCGAGAACGCTTTGCAGGCCACATGCAATGACCCGGTGGGTGTCTTCTGTGCGATTCAGTGTTTTTACATGGCGCAGATGGACGAGCAGAGCGGCAGCTCGCCATTCCATCTGAATTGCGACCGGTTGCCGAAGCGTTTGGCGTCGGCGTTCCTCACGGAATCGGCAGGACTGCATGCGCTTGCGTTGCGGCCCAACGATCATCTATACGATCGCTCGTATCGCGTGACGCTATCCCGGATGCGCATGCTGGCAAAGGATTGCAGCATCGATTGGGGAGTTGCCTTGCCGCCACTCTGAAATTCCGGATTATCGGGCTGGCGATCGCGTCTTTTACGCTCCGCGAAGATCGGCAACGACAGGTGCGCGAAGCCTTTGATGCGTGCCGGGAATGGTCTGGCGGGTCCGAGTAACAGGTTTCGGCTCCGGAGGTGGAGCGGAAAGTCCAAGGAGGCCCGATCAATCCGGCCATACGAAGTCCGGAGCTTGAGCCGAGAGATTGCGTGAGCGCAGGATTCCGTATTGCGCGAGGCTGGATGTTTTCGCTTTGGCGTCAATCCGCTCGCGCCGGCGGCTTTGGGGATAGTCTGTTTCGTGCCAAGCACCGGCGCCATCCGGCGTTTGTCGATGTATGGAAAGCGGGCAAAAAAAATGCCCCGTCATTCGACAGGGCATTCTTTGTACAGCGTTGACTACAACATCAAGCTGAAAAGGATCGGTGTTTCGATGATCCTTGAAAATCTGGTCGGGGTGAGAGGATTCGAACCTCCGGCCTCTACGTCCCGAACGTAGCGCTCTACCAGGCTAAGCTACACCCCGATTTACTCTTCCGATTTCGCGGTTTTCTTTAAAACCGCTGCGTCATCAAGCAAGAACATAACTATAACGACGTTTCTTCAAAAAGGGAAGCCCCTGGAGAAGAAATTTTTCGAGACAGGTGATTTTCCCGTGTCGAACGTACGTCGCAGCCGGGGCGGCGACGTACGACATGCACTTACGACTGCCGCGACGTCGAGTACGAGCACAACGCGAGCAGGCTTTCCTTATAGACCGAATCGGGGAACGCGGCGATCGCCGCCGCTGCCGCCTGTGCTTCCTGGCGTGCGCATTCGAGCGTGTGATCCAGTGCGCCCGAGCGCGTGATCGCTTCGAAGATCGTGTCGAAGCGATCGGTGCCGCCCTGTTCGATCGCCTCGCGTGCCAGCGCCGACTGCTCGGGCGTGCCGCGTTCGATCAGATAGATGAGCGGCAGCGTCGGCTTGCCTTCGCGGAGGTCGTCGCCGGCATTCTTGCCCATTGCCTCGACGGTGCCCGCGTAGTCGAGCCAGTCGTCCATGATCTGGAATGCGGTACCGATCCGGCGGCCGTATTCGGCGGCGGCGGCCTCGGTCGGCGCATCGGCGCCCGCGAGCACCGCGCCCAGGCGGGCCGACGCCTCGAACAGCTTGGCCGTCTTGTAGCGGATCACCTGCATGTAGCGCGTTTCGTCGACGTCCGCGTCGTGCATGTTGAGGAGCTGCAGCACCTCGCCTTCCGAGATGATCGTCGTGGCTTCAGACAGGATCTCCATCACGCGCATCTTGCCGACGCCGACCATCATCTCGAACGAGCGCGAATAGAGGTAGTCGCCTACCAGCACGCTCGCGGCGTTGCCGAACAGCGCATTGGCGGTCTGGCGGCCGCGGCGCAGCTCGGATTCGTCGACGACGTCGTCATGCAGCAGCGTGGCCGTGTGGATGAATTCGACGACGGCGGCCAGCACGTGCCGCTGGTGCGACGTCTCGCCGAGCGCACCGGCGACGAGCAGCAGCAACGCCGGACGCAGCCGCTTGCCGCCCGCGCCGATGATGTACTCGGCGATCTGGTTGATCAGCAACACGTCGGACGCGAGGCTTTGCCGGATAACGCGATTCACCTGCTCCATGTCACTGGTGATCGGAGCGAGCAGGTGGGCGGCGCTGAGGGTGGGGGAGGCGGTGGACGACGACATGATGATGGAATTGGGTGATGCGGCGGATTATAAGGCGAATCCGAGATATCCCGGTCTGTGACACGTGCCGCAGCCGCGAATTTGGCCATTCGGCCGAGGCCGGCGCACGGCAATCGTCAATGGGTTTTGACTTCGGTGCTAAGCCCATGTATAATCACGTGTTTTCCGCGCGTGGTGTGCGGAAAATTTGGATCCAGAGTGAGGTTCTCAATGTACGCGGTCATAAAAACCGGCGGCAAGCAGTACAAGGTTGCCGTTGGCGAAAAACTCAAAGTAGAACAGATACCGGCTGACATTGACGCTGAAATCACGCTCGACCAGGTTCTCGCAGTGGGCGAAGGCGAATCGATTAAGTTCGGTACGCCGCTGGTCAGTGGGGCTTCCGTCAAGGCCACCGTTGTGTCGCACGGTCGTCATGCCAAGGTCACCATCTTCAAGATGCGTCGCCGGAAGCACTACCAAAAGCACGGCGGCCACCGCCAGAACTACACTGAGCTGCGCATCGACGCGATCAACGCGTAAGCGCCTCGGTAAAGGAGCAATCAGATGGCACACAAAAAGGCAGGCGGCTCTTCCCGGAACGGCCGCGACTCCGAGTCGAAACGTCTCGGCGTGAAAGTGTACGGCGGCCAGGCAATCAATGCCGGCGGCATCATCGTGCGTCAGCGCGGTACGCGCATGCACGCAGGCGAGAACGTCGGCATGGGCAAGGATCACACCCTGTTCGCGCTGGTCGACGGTCACGTCAAGTTCGCGACGAAGGGCGCGGACAAGAAGCATCTGGTCATCGTTGTCCCGGCGGCTGCCTAAGTTCAGGCACCCAAGGGCTTCGTAGCCGAAAGGCCCCGCAGTCTTCGCGGGGCCTTTTTTTATTTGGCCGCCGGGCGCGTGTGCGTTCGGGCGGCCATCGCGCAACCGGCGTACGATCGGCCGAACGGCAGATTGTTCAAGCGCGCCGGCGCGCGGCACAATAGCGGAAATACTGGGCGGAGTGACGAATGAAGTTCATTGACGAAGCACGAATCGAAGTCATCGCCGGAGACGGAGGCGATGGCAGCGCGTCGATGCGCCGCGAGAAATTCGTCCCGTTCGGCGGGCCGGACGGCGGCGACGGCGGCCGGGGCGGTAGCGTGTACGCGATCGCCGACCGCAACATCAACACGCTGATCGACTACCGTTACGCGAAGAAGCATCTGGCGCGCAACGGCGAAAACGGGCGCGGCTCGGATTGCTACGGCAAGGGTGGCGACGACGTCACGCTGCGCATGCCGGTCGGCACGATGATCAGCGACATGGATACCGGCGAGCTGATCGCCGACCTGACCGAGCACGACCAGCAGGTGATGCTGGCGCAGGGCGGGTCCGGCGGGCTCGGCAACCTGCATTTCAAGTCGAGCACGAACCGCGCGCCGCGCCAGAAGACGGACGGCAAGCCCGGCGAGCGTCGCATGCTGAAGCTCGAGCTGAAGGTGCTCGCCGATGTCGGTCTGCTCGGCATGCCGAACGCGGGCAAGTCGACGTTCATCTCGTCGGTGTCGAACGCAAGGCCGAAGATTGCCGACTACCCGTTCACGACGCTTGCGCCGAATCTCGGCGTGGTGCGTGTCGGCCCGAGCAAGAGCTTCGTGATCGCCGACATCCCGGGGCTGATCGAGGGTGCCGCCGAAGGCGCGGGCCTCGGCCATCAGTTCCTGCGCCACCTGCAGCGCACCGGCGTGCTGCTGCATCTCGTCGATCTCGCGCCGTTCGACGAAAGCGTCGATCCGGTTGCGGAAGCGACGGCGATCGTCGGCGAGCTGCGCAAGTACGACGAAGCGCTCTACGAGAAGCCGCGCTGGCTCGTGCTGAACAAGCTCGACATGGTGCCGGAAGACGAGCGCAAGGCGCGCGTCGCGGATTTCCTCGAGCGCTTCGAGTGGGACGGCCCCGTGTTCGAGATCTCGGCACTGACGGGCCAGGGCTGTGAAGCGCTGTGCTACGCGATCTACGACTACCTCTCCGAACATTCGGACGCGCATCGCGCGGCGGAGGCGGAAGATCTCGCGGCGGACGTGCGCTTCCGCGACGCGCCGCCTGCCAAGGGCGATGTGACGCCGGGCGACGACGCCTGAGTTGTTCCGGAACGCGCCGGGCGTGCCGCCCGGCGTCGGCGTTCAATCGCGTCCGGCCGGGCAGGCATCAGATACAGGAGACAGTGCAGGATGCGTTCGATCATCGCGGATTCGAAGCGATTGGTGGTGAAGGTGGGTTCCAGCCTCGTGACCAACGACGGCAAGGGGCTCGATCATGCAGCAATCGGCCGCTGGGCGGCTCAGATCGCCGCGCTGCGCGCGCAGGGCAAGGAAGTCGTGCTCGTCAGTTCGGGCGCAATTGCCGAAGGGATGCAGCGGCTCGGCTGGAGCAAGCGGCCGCGGGAAATCGACGAGTTGCAGGCTGCCGCCGCAGTCGGCCAGATGGGTCTCGCGCAGGTCTATGAGAGCCGCTTCACCGAGCACGACATCCGCACCGCGCAGATCCTGCTCACGCATGCCGACCTGGCAGACCGCGAGCGTTACCTGAATGCGCGTTCGACGCTGCTGACGCTGTTGCGGCTTGGCGTCGTACCGATCATCAACGAGAACGACACGGTCGTTACCGACGAAATCAAGTTCGGCGACAACGACACGCTCGGCGCACTCGTTGCAAACCTGATCGAAGGCGATGCACTGATCATCCTGACCGACCAGTCGGGGCTGTTCACGGCCGATCCGCGCAAGGATCCGAACGCGACGCTCGTTGCGGAAGCCAGCGCGGGCGCGCCGGAACTCGAGGCGATGGCGGGCGGTGCAGGCTCGAGCCTTGGCCGCGGCGGGATGCTGACGAAGATCCTCGCGGCGAAACGTGCGGCGCACAGCGGCGCGAATACCGTGATCGCGAGCGGCCGGGAGACTGACGTGCTCGTGCGTCTGGCGGCCGGCGAGGCGATCGGCACGCAACTGATCGCACGTACCGCGCGGATGGCGGCGCGCAAGCAGTGGATGGCCGACCATCTTCAGGTGCGCGGCCATGTCGTGATCGACGCGGGCGCGGTCGAGAAGCTGACGGCCGGCGGCAAGAGCCTGCTGCCGATCGGCGTGGTCGGCGTGCAGGGCGCGTTCGCGCGTGGTGAAGTCATCGCGTGTGTCGATCCTGCCGGGCGCGAAGTGGCGCGTGGGCTCACGAACTACAGCAGTGCGGAGACGAAGCTGATTCACCGCAAGCCGAGCGGCGAGATCGAATCCGTGCTCGGCTACATGCTGGAGCCCGAGTTGATCCATCGCGACAACCTGGTGCTGGTGTGACCATTCGCGTTGTCGGTTCCGGCCTTCAAATGAAAAAGCCCGCGTGATGCGGGCTTTTTTCATGCGGCGGACAGGCGGCACGGCGGGCGCCGCGCGCCGTCAGCGCAACTGGCTCATCGCGGTGCGGTGAAACCGGATGTTCTCCAGGATCTGCTGGGTCGTGCCCTGCGGCATCTTGTTCGAGCAGAAGTAGTCCTGATAGAGCGCCGAGTGGTAGGCATTCAGCTCGCCGTTCTCGATGCGCCGCCAGTCGTTCTCGACGGTGCGATCCCAGCCGTCGTGTTCCGAATTCAGGCCGGCATACTGGCGCCATTCGTAGGTGTCGCAGCGGATACCTTCGTAGTTCACGTTGCGCGCACCGGCCGGGCTCGTGATGACGACTGCGAAGCGCACGACGCCATCGGTGCCGACCGCGAGCGACTTCGCATCGACGAAGAACTTGAGCGGCGTGTTCTGCGATACGTTGAACGGCAGCAGGTCACCCGCCTGCGGCAGCGGCGGCAGCGAATCGACCGCGTTTTCCTTCCAGGTGCCCTGGCGGTCCAGCAGATACACGAACTCGCTGTCGTCCTTGTTGGTCGGCGTCTTCGAATTCGCGCAACCTGCCAGCGTGGCCGCCGCGGCAATCGATGCGAGCGCGAGAGCAATCGCTTTCAATATGCATTCCTCGTAAAAAAAGGGCGCGACACCAAGGTCGCGCCCGGTCATGCAGTTCGATTCGTCACTTGCCGACGATCACGTGGGGCGGCATCTCGTCGAGCGTGCTCGCTTCCACTTCGATCTCCGAACAGACTACCGATGTGTCGACAATCGTCAGCGTCTGCTGGGCCTGCACGCCAATGACGCGCGGATAGCGCGACAGACGCGGCCCGCGCGGCTTCTCGGCTCGCTGCGCCGGGCGGCGCAGGAAGCGCGACAGTTCCGTCAGCGCCAACTGATAGACATCCCGCTTGAACTCGATCACCGCATCGAGCGGCACCCAGTACTCGTTCCAGCGCCACGCATCGAACTCCGGGTGGTCGGTCGCGCGCAAGCAAATGTCGCAATCGCGTCCAACCATCCGTAGCAGGAACCAGATCTGCTTCTGGCCGCGGTAATGACCGCGTACTTCGCGTTTAATGAACTTGTCAGGCACCTCATAACGCAACCAGTCGCGGGTGCGGCCGATTATCTTGACGTGTTCCGGATGCAGGCCCGTTTCCTCGTGCAGTTCCCGGTACATCGCCTGCATGGGGGTCTCGCCGTACTTGATCCCACCTTGAGGAAACTGCCAGGAATGCTCGCGGAGCCGCTTGCCCCAAAACACCTCGTTGCGCGCGTTCAAGAGGATGATGCCGACGTTCGGGCGAAAGCCTTCACGATCCAGCATACAACCACCTTCGAATCCTTTAAAATTGCTTTGATTATAAACAGATAACGGGCGCTGCGCACCGTGACGGAGCGAATCCGCACGGGGCGTGCCGGTTGAATTGTCCCTGATTAGTCTGCTACGTCGTCTGCGCCATCGTCGTCCATCGTTGTTCGCCGCGCGCAGCTCTTTCACCTTGAAACTTTTTCGGGCGCCCCGCCTGGGGGCGCCGTTTTTGGAACCGTCCGCATGAAAGCTTCCCGTTTCTTTATCGGCACCCTGAAAGAAGCACCCGCCGACGCAGAGATCGTCAGCCACAAGCTGATGGTGCGCGCCGGCATGATCCGTCGTGTCGCCGGCGGCATCTATAACTACCTGCCGGTCGGCCTGCGTTCGATTCGCAAGGTCGAGGCGATCGTGCGCGAGGAAATGAACCGGGCGGGCGCCATCGAGCTGCTGATGCCGGCCGTGCAACCAGCCGAACTGTGGCAGGAATCGGGCCGCTGGGAACAGTACGGCCCCGAGCTGCTGCGCTTCAAGGACCGCAAGGACAATGACTTCGTGATCGGGCCGACGCACGAGGAAGTCATCACCGACATCGCGCGCAACCAGATCAAGAGCTACCGGCAGATGCCGGTGAACTTCTACCAGATCCAGACGAAGTTCCGCGACGAGATCCGCCCGCGCTTCGGCGTGATGCGCGGCCGCGAATTCATCATGAAGGACGCGTACTCGTTCGACAAGGATGCGGCCGGCCTGAACGAGTCGTATCGCAAGATGTACGACGCGTACGTGCGCATCTTCACGCGCCTCGGCCTCGAGTTCCGTGCGGTCGCGGCCGACAGCGGCTCGATCGGCGGCAACTTCTCGCACGAATTCCACGTGATCGCCGACACCGGTGAAGACGCGATCGCCTACTGCCCGACGTCCGAATTCGCGGCGAACATCGAGGCGGCCGAAGCACTGCCGCTGATCGCCGAACGCGCGGCGCCGGCCGAAGCGATGGAGAAGGTCGCGACGCCCGGCAAGGCGAAGTGCGAAGCCGTCGCCGAACTGCTGGCCATCCCGCTCGAGCGCACGATCAAGTCGATCGTGCTCGCGACCGACAACGAAGGCGCCGAGCCGACCATCTGGCTCGTGATGCTGCGTGGCGATCACGATCTGAACGAGATCAAGGTGTCGAAGCTGCCGGGCCTGAAGAACCACCGCTTCGCGACCGAACAGGAAATCGTCGAGTGGTTCGGCACGCCGCCGGGTTACCTCGGCCCGGTCGGCACGAAGAAGCCGGTGAAGGTGATTGCCGATCGCACGGTCGCGAACATGAGCGACTTCGTCGTTGGCGCGAACGAGGTCGACTATCACATCGCGGGCGTGAACTGGGGCCGCGACCTGCCGGAGCCGGACGTCGCCGACGTGCGCAACGTGAAGAAGGGCGATCCGTCGCCGGACGGCAAGGGCGTGATCGACATCTGCCGCGGCATCGAGGTCGGCCACGTGTTCCAGCTCGGCACCAAGTATTCGGAAGCGATGGGTGCGACGTTCCTCGACGAATCGGGCAAGCCGCAGCCGATGCTGATGGGCTGCTACGGCGTCGGCGTCACGCGTATTCTCGGCGCGGCGATCGAGCAGAACTTCGACGACAAGGGCATCATCTGGCCGGAATCGATCGCGCCGTTCGAAGTCGTGCTGTGCCCGATGGGCTATGACCGCAGCGACATGGTGCGCGAGACCGCCGACAAGCTGTACGCGGAACTCGTCGCAGCCGGCATCGACGTGATCCTCGACGACCGCGGCGAGCGCCCGGGCGTGATGTTCGCCGACTGGGAGCTGATCGGCGTGCCGCATCGCCTCGTGATCGGCGAGCGCGGGCTGAAGGAAGGCAAGATCGAGTATCAGGGCCGCCGCGACGCCGAAGCGACGCTGCTGCCGGCGGAATCGGCCGCGGCCACGGCCGTGGAGAAGATCCGCGCCGCGCTCGCGCGCTAAGCGCACCGACCGGGGAACGCGGTGGAATACACCTTCATGTCGGCCACCGTGCTCCTGGTGCTGATCACCGATCCGCTCGGTAACATCCCGCTGTTCATTTCGGCCATGCGGGATGTGCCGCGCGAGCGGCGCGTGAAGCTGATCCTGCGTGAAGTGGGGATCGCGTTCGTGATCCTGCTGTTCTTCATGCTGGTCGGCGACCGCTTCCTGCGGATGATGAGTCTCACCGACCTGTCGCTGCGGCTCGGCGGCGGGATCGTGCTGTTCCTGATCGCGCTGCGGATGATCTTCCCGCATCCGGACGGTGCGCTCGGCAGCGATCCGCGTGCCGGCGGCGAGCCGTTCATCGTCCCGCTCGCGATTCCGGCGCTCGCCGGGCCGTCCGCGCTCGCGACGGTGATGCTGCTGACGTCGCAGGGGCCCGGCAAGATGCTCGAGTGGGTCGGCGCGCTGACGGTCACGATGATCGTCTGCGCGGTGACGCTGGTGCTGGCCGAGCGGATCCAGCAATGGATCGGCGAGCGCACCGTCGCGGCGTTCGAGCGGCTGATGGGTCTCGTGCTCGTTGCGATTTCGGTCGAGATGATGCTGGGCGGTATCCGCGCGTTCGTGCACCAGTTGTAGGGCGGGGCGGCGCGCACCCAAGACGCCCCAAAAAAAGCGGCGCTCCGGGAAACCGGAGCGCCGCTTTCTATTGATAGCGTGCGGAGCGGGGCGCTCAGACGTTCGTGGTCAGCGCACGGATCGTCGGCAGGTTGCGCCAGTAGCCCTTTGCATCCATCCCGCAGCCGAACACGTAGCGGTCCGGCACCGCGAAACCGCAGAAGTCGGGGTGCAGCGGCTTGGCCTTCGCGAGCGTCTTCTCGCACAGCACGGCCGACATGAAGCGCTTGGCGCCCATGTCGAGGATGCGGTCGCGGATCGCGGCCATCGTCTCGCCTTCGTCGAGGATGTCGTCGAGCACGAGCACGATCCGGTCCTTCACCGATTCGCGCGGCGCGACGCGCCAGTGCATTTCCGGGCTGCCCTGCGTCGTATTGCGGTAGCGGGTCAGGTGGATGTAGTCGAATTCGAGCGGGAAATCGAGATGCGGCAGCAGCATCCCGGTAAACACCGCGGCGCCACCCATCACCGAGAGAACGAGCGGGAACGCATCGCCGATCTCGGCGCGGATCGCGTCGGCCATCCGGGAGATCGACGCGTTGACGGCGTCCACCGAGACGATCTCTTCGGAGTGGTTGAAAATGTGGAGGGCTTCTTCGCGGTTCATGTGTTCTGGCGGGCAGTCGGTATACAAATAAGAATGAAGCAGAACGGCTGGCGCGCGCTACAGCAAAAACCCGCGCGCCGGCCGCCGGGCGGAATCAGCGCATGCCGGGCATCATGCCCTTCAGGCCGCGCATCATCTTCTGCATGTTGCCGCCCTTCAGCTTCTTCATCATCGTACGCATCTGGTCGTACTGGTTCAGCATCCGGTTGACTTCCTGCACCGGCACGCCCGCGCCGGCTGCAATGCGGCGCTTGCGCGTCGCCTTGATGATCTCGGGTTTCGCGCGCTCGGCAGGCGTCATCGAGCTGATGATGCCTTCCATCCGGCGGATCGACTTCTCGGCCTGGCCCATGTCGGCGCCGGCCGCCGCCTGCTGGAACTGCGCAGGCAGCTTGTCCATCAGCGACGACAGGCCGCCCATGTTCTTCATCTGCGAGATCTGCGCGCGGAAATCGTTCAGGTCGAAGTCGCCGCCTTTCTTGACCTTGTCGGCGAGCTTCTGTGCGGCCTGCACGTCGACGCCGCGTTGCGCCTCCTCGACGAGCGCGAGGATGTCGCCCATGCCGAGGATCCGGTTCGCCATCCGGTCGGGGTGGAACACCTCGAGGCCGTCGAGCTTCTCGGCCACGCCGACGAACTTGATCGGCTTGCCCGTGACGTGACGCACCGACAGCGCGGCGCCGCCGCGCGAATCGCCGTCGAGCTTGGTCAGCACGACGCCGGTGAGCGGCAGCGTGTCGTTGAACGCCTTCGCGGTGTTGACCGCGTCCTGGCCGAGCATCGCGTCGACGACGAACAGCGTTTCGGCCGGCTTCAGCGTGCCGTGCAGCGCGGCGATTTCCTGCATCATCGCCTCGTCGATGCCGAGGCGGCCGGCCGTATCGACGATCAGCACGTCATGGTAGTGGCGCTTCGCCCAGTCGACGGCCGCGACTGCGATGTCGACGGGCTTCTGGTCCGGCGTGGACGGGAAGAAGTCGGCGCCGACCTGTTCGCTCACCGTTTTCAGCTGCATGATTGCGGCCGGGCGATACACGTCGCACGACACGGTCAGCACCTTCTTCTTGTACTTCTCGCGCAGCAGCTTCGCGAGCTTGCCGGCGGTCGTGGTCTTGCCCGCGCCCTGCAGGCCGGCCATCAGGATCACCGCGGGCGGCGTGACCGCGAGGTTCAGCTCGGCGGCCTTGCCTTCGTAGTCGCCGCCGATCACGGCGGTCAGTTCCTTCTGGACCACGCCGACCAGCGCCTGACCCGGCGACAGGCTGCTGATCACTTCTTCGCCGAGCGCCTTTTCCTTGACCTTGGCGATGAATTCGCGGACGACCGGCAGCGAGACGTCGGCCTCCAGCAATGCGAGACGCACCTCGCGGAGCATCTCCTGCGTGTTCGCCTCGGTAAGCCGGGCCTCGCCGCGCAGCGTCTTGACGACGCGCGCCATCCGTTGAGTGAGATTGTCGAGCATGGGGAGCGATGGACAGTGGGGCCCGAAGGCGCGGCGGAACCGAACAAAGGGAGCCGTCGCGGGAAGGGGGCCTAGTGTAAACTTCGAACATGGATATTGTACTGTATGCCCTCACTGCATTCCTGTACGGCGGCCTTGCCGTCGCAGGCTGGCGCACGCACCGCCAGGGCGCGACGCCGCTCGTCGCGAGCGTGCCGGCCGTGCCGGTTCCCGCGTCCGCCGCGTCCGGGATGAGCGGGGCCGGCCGCGCGCTGCTGTTCGCCGCGCTGGTCGCGCATGGCGTACTGCTCCATATGACGATCTTTCCGAACGACTCGATGGTGTTCGGCTTCGCGTTCGCGCTGTCCGCGATGTTCTGGCTCGGCGCCGGCATCTACTGGATCGAGAGCTTCTTCTTCCCGCTCGACAGCCTGCGCTTGCTGGTGCTGCCGCTCGCGTGCGTCGCGTCGTTGCTGCCGCTCGTGTTCGGTGGCGTGCGGGTGCTTCCTTATGCCGCAGCGCCGCTGTTCAAGCTGCATTTCCTGATCGCGAACATCGCATACGGCCTGTTCGCGATCGCGGCGCTGCACGCGATCCTGATGCTGATGGTCGAGCGGCGCCTGCAGTCGCTGAGGAGCGGCGGGCGCGACGGCTCGACGGGCTGGATCGCGAGCTGGCTCGAGACGCTGCCGCCGCTGCTGACGCTCGAGAAGCTGCTGTTCCGCCTGATCGGCGCCGGCTTCGTGCTGCTCACGCTGACGCTCGCGTCGGGCATCCTGTTCAGCGAGCAGGTCGACGCGCGCGCGCTGCGGCTCGACCACAAGACCGTGTTCGCAATCCTGTCGTGGCTGATGTTCGGCGGCCTGCTGGTCGCCCGCAAGACGTCGGGCTGGCGTGGCCGTGGCGCCGCGCGCTGGGTGCTCGTGTCGTTCGCCGCGCTGCTGCTCGCATATGTCGGCAGCCGGTTCGTTTTCGAGGTGCTGCTGCACCGTTCCGTGGTTTGAACGCAGGTTTCCGATGCGACAGATTCTTCTCCTGATTCTTCTCTTCTTCGCGGGTTCGTGGATCACGCGCAAGCTGCGCCAGGCCCAGGAACAAGCGCAGGCGCGCACCGGCCGTGGCGCCGGCTACGACGGTACGCCCGGCGCCGGCGGCGCGGGTGCGGCGCGCCCGAACGGCGACGCGCGGTCGCTGCCCGAGCCGATGGTGCGCTGCGCCGAATGTGGCGTGCATGCGCCGAAGGGTGACGCCGTCACCGCGGGCGGCGAATACTTCTGCAGCGCCGAGCACGCGCAGCGCCACGCTGCGCGTACGAGCGGTCACGACGCACGATGAGCGACGCGCCGCTGCTGTCGGTCGACGCGAACGGCTGGGTGCGCGAAGCGCGCCATGCGCCGTCGCCGAACTTCGAGGTGCGGCCCGCGGGCGCGGTGCCGACGCTCGTGGTCGTCCACAACATCAGCCTGCCGCCCGGCGAATTCGGCGGCGATGCGATCGAGGCGCTGTTCCTCAATCGCCTCGACTGCGATGCGCACCCTTATTACCAGCGTCACCTGCTCGACGTGCGCGTGTCTGCGCACTTCCTGATTCGCCGCGGCGGCGAGCTCGTGCAGTTCGTGTCGTGCGACGAGCGCGCGTGGCACGCGGGCTCGTCCGAGTTCTTCGGCCGGCCGCGCTGCAACGACTTCTCGATCGGCATCGAGCTCGAAGGCGCGGACGACGTGCCGTTCGACGACGCGCAGTACGCGATGCTCGCCGCGCTCTCCCGCGCGCTCGCCGCACGCTACCCGGTCGACGCATTCGCGGGGCACTCGGACGTCGCGCCGGGCCGCAAGACCGACCCGGGCCCGCATTTCGATTGGCAACGCTTCGCGAGCGATGCCGGTTTTTCCGCCGAATACTTTCCTTTCCGTCAGCACTGATCGCGGGGTTTTTTGAGCGGAGAAAGTTTTTTCTCCGACCAATGCCTTGTCGTGTCTGCGCGTGAGCGATGTCAAGACCTCCATCGCAAATTATCCGTTTGGACGTCCTCCGAATGTCCACTATACTTGGTGCCAGTTGAGCAGTTCTGCACTAGATCTAGTGTGTGTCGCAGGGGAAACCCGAGCGGCACCGGCCGGCGGGCAACGCCGGCGGACAGGGTTCTCAGGGCGGCGCGTCAGGCCGGGCGGTCCGGGCGTCGCGATCAGCGCAGCGAACTTCGACGGGGCAGGGTACACATGACGAAGCACACGACCGGATCGGTTGTCGCGCATCGACCGAACCGGCTTCCCCGACGCATCGCTCGCCTCTTACCGCTCGCGCACCGCGTTGCGCAGCGTTCGTTTTAATCCGCGGTTCTCTCCGCACCATCCAACACCAGGAGCTTTGCACATGCAAACCACCGACAACGCGACGTCCCAGTACGAGAGCGCCTCGAGCCGTCCGCTCGGCGGGACCGAACAGGGCGCGAAGGCGCTCGCGCCGCAGGCCACGTTCGCCGACTACAAGGTGATCCGCCGCAACGGCAGCGTCGTGTCGTTCGAACCTTCGAAGATCGCGATCGCGGTGACCAAGGCTTTCCTGGCCGTCAATGGCGGGCAGGGTGCGGCATCGGCGCGCGTGCGCGAGCAGGTCGAGCAACTGACGCACAACGTCGTGCGCGCGCTTGTGCGCAGCCGCCCGAACGGCGGTACGTTCCATATCGAAGACATTCAGGACCAGGTCGAACTCGCGCTGATGCGCGGCGGCGAGCACAACGTCGCGCGTGCGTACGTGCTGTATCGCGAGAAGCGTCACCTCGAGCGCCAGAACGCGGGCGAGGAAGCAGCGGCAGCAGGCGGCGAGGCGAGCACCGGCATCAACGTCGTCGACAACGGCGTCACGCGTCCGCTCGACCTGAACGCGCTGCGCGCACTGATCGTGTCGGCCTGCGATGGCCTCGGCACCGCGGTTAACCCTGACCCGATCGTCGCCGAAACGGTGAAGAACCTGTACGACGGCGTGCCGATGAGCCAGGTCTACGACTCGGCGATCCTGGCCGCGCGCACGATGATCGAAAAGGATCCGGCATACAGCCAGGTCACGTCCCGCATCCTGCTGCACACGATCCGCCGCGAGATCCTCGGCGAGGAAGTGGTCCAGGCCGAGATGTCGACCCGCTACGCGGAATATTTCCCGCAGTTCCTGAAGCGCGGCGTCGACGCCGGCCTGCTCGACGACAAGCTGCTGCAGTTCGACCTGACGCGCCTGGGCGCAGCGCTCGACGCGAACCGCGACCTGCAGTTCGGCTACCTCGGCCTGCAGACGCTGTACGACCGCTACTTCCTGCACGTCGACGGCAGCCGCATCGAAATGCCGCAGGCATTCTTCATGCGCGTCGCGATGGGCCTGTCGCTGAACGAGATCGACCGCGAAACGCGCGCGATCGAGTTCTACAACGTGCTGTCCAGCTTCGACTTCATGAGCTCGACGCCGACGCTGTTCAACTCGGGCACGCACCGCTCGCAGCTGTCGTCGTGCTACCTGACGACGGTCGCGGACGATCTCGACGGCATCTATGAAGCGCTGAAGGAAAACGCGCTGCTGTCGAAGTTCGCCGGCGGCCTGGGCAACGACTGGACGCGCGTGCGTGCACTCGGCTCGCATATCAAGGGCACGAACGGCAAGTCGCAAGGCGTGGTCCCGTTCCTGAAGGTCGTCAACGACACGGCCGTCGCGGTCAACCAGGGCGGCAAGCGCAAGGGCGCGGTTTGCGCATACCTCGAATCGTGGCACCTCGACATCGAGGAGTTCCTCGAGCTGCGCAAGAACACGGGCGACGATCGCCGCCGTACGCACGACATGAACACGGCGAACTGGATTCCCGACCTGTTCATGAAGCGCGTGATGGAAGGTGGCGACTGGACGCTGTTCTCGCCGTCGACCTGCCCGGATCTGCACGACAAGTTCGGCGCGGAATTCGAAGCGGCTTACACGGCTTACGAAGACAAGGTCGCACGCGGCGAGATCAAGCTGTTCAAGAAGATCCCGGCGGCGCAGCTGTGGCGCAAGATGCTCGGCATGCTGTTCGAGACGGGCCACCCGTGGATCACGTTCAAGGATCCGTGCAACATCCGCTCGCCGCAGCAGCACGTCGGCGTCGTCCACTCGTCGAACCTGTGCACGGAAATCACGCTGAACACGAGCGACACCGAAATCGCGGTGTGCAACCTCGGTTCGGTGAACCTCGTCGCTCACCTGGTCAAGCAGGCCGACGGCAGCTACGCGCTCGACCACGACAAGCTGAAGCGCACGATCAGCGTCGCGATGCGCATGCTCGACAACGTGATCGACATCAACTACTACGCGGTGGCGAAGGCGCGTAACTCGAACCTGAAGCACCGCCCGGTCGGCATGGGCATCATGGGCTTCCAGGACTGCCTGCACCTGCTGCGCACGCCGTACGCGTCGGAAGCGGCCGTCGAGTTCGCCGATCGTTCGATGGAAGCGGTCTGCTACTACGCGTACCACGCGTCGACCGAGCTGGCTGAAGAGCGCGGCCGCTACTCGAGCTACCGCGGCTCGCTGTGGGATCGCGGCATCCTCCCGCAGGACACGCTGAAGCTGCTGACGGAAGCGCGCGGCGGCTACGTCGAGGTCGACACGTCCGAATCGCTCGACTGGACGTCGCTGCGTTCGCGGATCGCCACGCACGGCATGCGCAACTCGAACTGCGTCGCGATCGCGCCGACGGCGACGATCTCGAACATCATCGGCGTGTCGGCGTGTATCGAGCCGACCTTCCAGAACCTGTACGTGAAGTCGAACCTGTCGGGCGAATTCACGGTGGTGAACGAGTACCTGGTGCGCGACCTGAAGGAACGCGGCCTGTGGGACGAAGTGATGGTCGCCGACCTGAAGTACTTCGACGGCATGCTGTCGCGCATCGACCGCATCCCGGCCGACCTGCGCGCGATCTACGCGACCGCGTTCGAAGTCGACCCGACGTGGCTGGTCGAAGCGGCATCGCGTCGCCAGAAGTGGATCGACCAGGCGCAGTCGCTGAACATCTACATGGGCGGCGCGTCGGGCAAGAAGCTCGACGAGGTCTACAAGCTCGCATGGCTGCGCGGCCTGAAGACGACCTACTACCTCCGCACGATGGCGGCGACGCACGTCGAGAAGTCGACGGTCGCACACGGCGCGCTGAACGCAGTGCCGACGAGCGGCGGTTCGGGCAGCGGCGGCGCGCAAGGCGCGGCCGGCGGCTTCGGTGCGGCAGGCGGCGCAGCATCGTCGTCGGGCGCAGTCGACGCGGCATCGGCACTCGCACCGGTCGAGGCAGATGGTCCGGTGTGCACGATGCGTCCGGGCGATCCCGGCTTCGACGAATGCGAAGCGTGCCAGTAACGCAGTGCGCCTGACCTGAGCAGAAGGTCAGTGCGGCGCACACGGCAACCGATCGAGGTTGAAGTGTGCGCCGCTCTCAACTAAAAAAATGATAAGGAATCTGTAACGCGGCACCTGCGTTGCAGGCAGTGACAAGCGATCGAAACATCCCCGACGACGTCGCGTTTCGATCAGCGTTCGATGCGTCGAGCGCACCTCGCGATACATACGCGACACACGTCGCGCGCTGCATGAACGACGATGCGTTGCTCAAAGTGTTGTATCGAGGTCGCAACGCGAATCGAAAAAAGGATTTTTCGTGAGCGAACCCTTTTATCGCTCAGGAAAAGATGGTACAAACCGTTCTAAATTGATGGTGAGAATTTATGCTCAACTGGGATGAAGAGAAGACTGCCGTAACTCCCGCGAGCGGAGCGCAGCAAAACGCGATGCGCCCCTCCGCAGGAACGGCTGTCGGACTGCAGGCTGCAACGCCTGCCGCCCATCAGGTCCGCGACATTTTCGAAGGCGATCTTGCGGTGCCGCCGCAAGCATCGGCTGTTCCCGCCGGCGGTTCGGAAGCGCGGGTCAATGTCGCCGACAAGCGCATCATCAACGGCCAGACTGACGTCAATCAGCTGGTGCCGTTCAAGTACAAGTGGGCGTGGGAAAAGTATCTGGCCGGTTGCGCGAACCACTGGATGCCGCAGGAAATCAACATGTCCCGCGACATCGCTCTGTGGAAGGACCCGAACGGTCTGACCGAGGACGAGCGCCGCATCGTGAAGCGCAACCTCGGCTTCTTCGTGACGGCCGATTCGCTCGCGGCGAACAACATCGTGCTCGGCACGTACCGCCACATCACGGCGCCCGAGTGCCGGCAGTTCCTGCTGCGCCAGGCGTTCGAAGAGGCGATCCACACGCACGCGTACCAATACATTGTCGAATCGCTCGGTCTCGATGAAGGCGAGATCTTCAACGCGTACCACGAGGTCACGTCGATCCGCGCGAAGGACGAATTCCTGATCCCGTTCATCCACACGCTGACGGATCCGGCCTTCAAGACCGGCACGCTCGAAGCGGATCAGAAGCTGCTGAAGTCGCTGATCGTGTTCGCCTGCATCATGGAAGGCCTGTTCTTCTATGTCGGGTTCACGCAGATCCTCGCACTCGGCCGCCAGAACAAGATGACGGGTGCTGCAGAGCAATATCAGTACATCCTGCGCGACGAGTCGATGCACTGCAACTTCGGCATCGACCTGATCAACCAGATCAAGCTCGAGAATCCGCATCTCTGGACCGCTGAATTCCGCGCCGAGATCCGCGAGCTGTTCAAGCAGGCTGTCGAACTCGAATACCGCTACGCCGAGGACACGATGCCGCGCGGCGTGCTGGGTTTGAACGCGTCGATGTTCAAGAGCTATCTGCGCTTCATCAGCAACCGCCGTTGCCAGCAGATCGGCCTCGACCCGCTGTACCCGAACGAGGAAAACCCGTTCCCGTGGATGAGCGAGATGATCGACCTGAAGAAGGAACGCAACTTCTTCGAGACGCGTGTGATCGAGTATCAGACGGGCGGTGCGCTGTCCTGGGAATAACCCGCAGCAGCGAACCCGTCACATGATGTGAGCAGCCGGCGGCCTCTCGGCCCCGGCCCAAGGTTTAGGAGCAAGAACGCCTGATGCAAAGCATGCCCGGTGCCTTAACGGCCCAACGACACGACAGGCACTTTGCGAACCCTTCAGTGGGATGGGCAAACTTCCCTCCGGAAAAAGCGGACAGCCGTGTGGCGGTCCGCTTGATCAAGCGATTAGGGGTAGCGGCGCGAGGCGCGCCGGCTACCGACTTGATTTGGCGCGCGAGGCCGGGTGGTCACGCGCGCCATACCGTATTCATTAGCGTAAGCGCGTGGTATCCGCGTACGCCGATGAATAGCCCGCTTCGAAGCGCACGTCCTGAACAGCGTCCGCGGGAAGCGGGTTTTGACGAAGGGTGTAGTTTGAACTGACTCTCATCTGAACCTGAAGGAGAACAACATGGCTACCGCCAAGAAGAAACCGGCTGCTAAGAAGGTTGCTGCCAAGAAGACCGTTGCGAAGAAGGCTGCTGCGCCGGCGAAGAAGGCCGCTGCAGTGAAGAAGGTTGCTGCGAAGAAGGTCGCGGTGAAGAAGGTTGCCGCGAAGAAGGCAGCACCGGCCAAGAAGGCCGCAGTGAAGAAGGTTGCTGCGAAGAAGGCAGCACCGGCGAAGAAGGCCGCAGTGAAGAAGGTTGCAGCCAAGAAGGTCGCAGTGAAGAAGGTTGCTGCGAAGAAGGCAGCACCGGCTAAGAAGGCCGCAGTGAAGAAGGTTGCAGCGAAGAAAGTCGCAGTGAAGAAGGTCGCTGCGAAGAAGGCCGCACCGGCGAAGAAGGCTGCTGCGAAGAAGGCCGCGCCGGCGAAGAAGGCTGCTGCCAAGAAGGCTGCGCCTGCTGCGAAGAAGGCTGCCGCGAAGAAGGCTGCGCCTGCTGCGAAGAAGGCTGCCCCTGCGAAGAAGGCCGCTGCTCCGGCGAAGAAGGCTGCTGCTCCGGCGAAGACGGCTGCTGCTGCTCCGGCTCCGGCCAAGAAGGCTGCTGCTCCGAAGAAGGCTGCTGCGCCGAAGAAGGCCGTCGTGAAGAAGGCTGCACCGGCAACGACCGCGTCGACCGCATCGGTTGCGCCGGCATCGGGCGTGAAGACCGCGCTCAACCCGGCAGCGGCATGGCCGTTCCCGACCGGCAGCCGTCCGTAATCGAGGCTGACCCGGACACTCACGCGGTGTCCGTGGGTTGAGTAGCGCTACTCAATCAGTCCCGCCATCTGGCTCAGGTGGCGGGATTTTTTTCGTCCGTCTTTGCCGATGTGTCGAGGGCCGTACGCCGGGGGCCCGTATGCCGGGTGCCCGTATGCCGGCCCACGGCGAGTACGGACGAAAAAAAACGCATGTGCAGCTTCGCACATGCGTTCGACCGCGGCTTGCGCCGCGTGCTGAGGTACCCGGTTAGTGCGTGACGCGCGTGACGCCGCCGCTCGACAGCAGTCGCACGCGCTCGCCGGCGCGGAACGCTTCGCCGCTTGCCGCTTGCGTGATCGAGCGCAGATCGCCGTTGTCGAGGCGCACGGTGATTTCGACACCGTTCGCCGTGCTGAGGTTTTCGCCGACCGCGTTGCCTGCGACCGCGCCGACGAGGCCGCCGGCGATCGCGGTCAGGATCGATCCCTTGCCGCCGCCGATCGCGCTGCCTGCGACCGCGCCGAGTGCGCCGCCGCCGAGCGTGCCGATTGCGCTGCCGCCGCCGTCCGACTGGATGCGCACCGCACGGACGCTTTCCACCGTGCCCATGCGGACCGTCTGTTCGCGCTGCGCCTGGCCGACGCTATAGACATCCGCCGAGCCCGGTGCGGTGAAGCAGCCGGTGAGCGTCAGCGAGGCCGTCAGCATGGCCGCGAGCGTGAGGGTCTTTTTCGTCAACATCTTTGCTCTCCCACAATATTCATTTGAGACTGTAACCGAATGCAGCCTCGAAGCGCGCGTCGATCTCGGCGCGCGTCAGTACGTAAGTCTGGGGCCCCTGGTGGGCGATCTTGATCGAGCCCATCAGGCTCGCGAGGCGGCCCGTGGTTGCCCAGTCGAGGCCATGTTCGATGCCGTACAGCAGGCCACCCCGGAAGGCATCGCCACAGCCGGTCGGATCGGCGATCCGCTCGGCCGGCACGACAGGAATCTGCTCCGTGCCCTGCTTGTGGCGGATGGTCGCGCCGTGCTCGCCACGCGTAATGACGAGGGCGTCGACCCGGCTGGCGATTTCATCTTCGGACCATCCCGTCTTGTCGCTCACCAGCTTGGCCTCGTAGTCGTTGACCGCTACATAGGTCGCAAGTTCAATGCTGCGGCGCAGCGTCGCACCGTCGAACAGCGGCAGGCCCTGGCCCGGATCGAACACGAACGGCACACCGGCCTTGGCGAGCTCTTCCACGTGCTGCACCATCCCGTCGAAGCCGTCCGGGCCGACGATCGCGAGCTTGATGCCCGGCGCGTCGCCTGCGTGGTTCAGGTGCGACTGCATCATCGCGCCCGGGTGGAACGCCGTGATCTGGTTGTTGTCGAGATCGGTCGTGATCATCGCCTGCGCCGTATACGTGTCGGGCAGCACGCGAACGTGGTCGCGGCGCAGGCCGAGCTGGTCGAGCCGGTCGAGATACGGCTGCGCGTCGAGCCCGCCTATCGTCCCCATGATGCGCGCATCGCCGCCGAGCAGGTGCAGCGCGTACGCGATGTTGCCCGCGCAGCCGCCGAATTCGCGGCGCATCGTCGGCACGAGGAAGCTCAGGTTGATGAGGTGCACCTGGTCGGGCAGGATGTGCTCGCGGAACCGCCCTTCGAAAGTCATGATGGAATCGTAGGCGATCGAGCCGCAAATCAACGTAGCCAAGGTGTGCGTTCCTGTAGAAATGAGGGACCCTGCGCGACAGCGCCGCGCGAAAGGCGCGGCGCGGCAGGGAAAAGCGAAAGAAAGCTTACTTCAGTGCGGCGAGCGCTGCATCGTAGTTCGGCTCGTCCTTGATTTCGCCGACGAGTTCCGCGTGGATCACCTTGTCCTGCGCGTCGAGCACGACGACCGCACGTGCGGTCAGGCCGTTCAGCGGGCCGCTCGTCACGTCGACGCCGTACGCGTTCGCGAACGCGCGGCCGGTGCGGAACGTCGAAGCCGTCACGACGTTCTCGAGGCCTTCGGTCGTGCAGAAGCGCGTGGCGGCGAACGGCAGGTCGGCGGACACGACGACGACCACCGTGTTGTCGAGCGACGATGCGGCTTCGTTGAACTTGCGGGTCGACGTCGCGCAGGTCGGCGTGTCGAGGCTCGGGACGATGTTCAGCACCTTGCGCTTGCCGGCGAAGCTGGCGAGCGACACGTCGGCGAGATCCTTGCCGACCAGCTTGAAATCGGCGCCTTGTGCGCCGACGGCCGGGAACGTGCCGGCGAGATCGATCGGGTTGCCACCCAGCGTAACTTTGCTCATGTTCGTGCTCCGAAATAGCGCGCCGCTCGGGCGCGCGGGTTGAGACGGGCGCGCATGTGCGCGCCGCGGCGCGTCACGGATAGAAGATCTGGACGCGGAAATTCGAGGCGGGCGTGCCGTTCGTTTCGAGGCGGACGACCATCGTCTGCGTCGTGCCGGGCGGCAGCCCGGCGTCGATCGGCGTACCCGGGCGCACGTAGTCGCGCGGCGCGAGCACGCGGCGCACGGTGACGTGGTTGGTATCGTCGAGCAGCGTCAGCTCGAGCGACGGGTACGCGAGTGCGACGCGGTAGCGGTTCGTCAGCGGCACTTTCAGCTCGAGCTCGCGCGGGCCGTCGAGCTGGCGCAGGTCGGTGGCGTCGAGCCGCAGGCCGTCGATCGCGCGCGGCGGTGCGACCGTGCAGCCGAGCGGCGCGCAGGCCTGCCGGAACCAGCCCTGCGTGACGGGCCAGTAGATCATCAGCGTTTCGCGCTGCCACCACGCGAGTTGCGCGACGAGCAGCACGGTCAGTGCAGCGGCGACGAGGCCGCCGAAAAAACCGCCGAGCATGCTGCGCCGCTGCGGTGCGCGCGTCTCGCGCGTGACGGCGAAGTGCGGCCGATCGTCGTCGGTCAGCGCAGCGGGGAACGGTGCGGCCGGTGCGCTGGTGGCAGCGGCTGGCGGCTCGTCGAGTCGTTTGGTGTCAGCGCCGGTGTCGGGCTCGGATCCGGCTTCGGTGACGGCCGGCGCCGGTGTGAACGCAAAACGCGGTTCGCGCGGCGCGTGTTCGTCGTCCGGCACGGCGAAGTGCGCGGTACCGACGGGCTCTGTGGCATCGCGAGCGGTCTCTGCGTCCGACGGACGGTGGGCAACGAAGCGGGGCTCACGCGGGTCGCGTTCGACGGGCGCGGCGGATGGTTCGGTATCCTGCGGCGTTTGCGTTTGCGTCTGCGCCGGCAGCGATTCGGCCGGTTGCGCGACGGCAGTGGCGGTGTCCAGTTCGGCCGGGGAGGGCGCGAACGGTGCAGGCGTACCCGACAGGTGAACGACGCCGGCTTCGATGGACGGAAGTGCGAGCGGGATCAGCGGCTCGGTGCGCACGGTCTGCACGCTGTGCTGCAGCGACGGGTCGACGCCGGCATCGAGCCACGGCGCCCACATGTCCCAGCCTTCCGGCTTGTAATCGGTGCCGGAAGGCGACCCGGCCGGCGCATCGGCTGCGAACAGCCGGGCAGGCGGGGCCGGATGGTGCGCGTCGCCGTTATCCGGCGCGGCAGCCGGTTCGGTCAGGACCGGCCCGGTCTGCTGCGCATGCTCGGGAACGAGCGACTCGGATGCGTTGAAGACTTCGTGGCAATGCCCGCAGCGCACGAGCCCTTGATGCAGCGAGAGCTGTTCCTGCTGCAGCCGGAAGACGGTTTCGCAATGAGGGCAGCGCGTCGCAAGAAGCATGTCGAGCCGGGCGGCCTGCTGGCCAGAGTGAAGGACAGCGCTATTCTAATGGCTTTCGCGCCGGGTTCCGGCGAGGCATACCCAACCTTCGTGTTCACGCCAGACCGAGATGTCGACGTAGCGTGCATAGACGGCCGCGACTTCGTCCGCCTGGCGCGCGAGCACGCCCGACAGCGCGATGCGCCCGCCCGGCTTGACCTTCGATGCGAGCATCGACGCCATCAGCTTCAGCGGATTCGACAGGATGTTCGCGACGACGATGTCGAATTCGCCGTCCGGGCATGCATCGGGCAGCCCGTACGTGACGTCCGCACGGTTGCGTTCGCTGTTCTGCCGCGCCGATTCGACTGCCTGCGGATCGATGTCGATGCCGATCACGGGGTTCGCCCCGCATTTCTTCGCGAGGATTGCGAGAATGCCCGAGCCGCAGCCGTAGTCGAGCACCGACTGGCCGGGCTTCACCGACTGCTCGAGCCATTCCATGCAGAGGCGCGTGGTCGGGTGGCTGCCGGTGCCGAACGCGAGGCCGGGGTCGAGCTCGAGGACGAGCGCATCGGGATCGGGCGCATCGTGCCACGACGGCACGACCCAGATCCGCTCGCCGATCGGGATCGGCTCGAACTGCGATTGCGTGAGCCGCACCCAGTCCTGTTCCTCGACTTCGCGGACGATGAACGTCGGCGTCTCGGCGACGCCGATCTCGTTCGCGGCCGCCGCGAGCAGCACGGCCGGCTCATGGTCGGCCGACAGCAGCGCGACCACGCGCGAGTGCTGCCACGCGGTGCGGTCGGGCACGAGGCCCGGCTCGCCGAAGAGCGGCTGTTCGTCGGGCGTGTCGGCGTCGGCGTCTTCGACGGACACCGACAGCGCGCCGAGTTCGAGCAGCGCGTCGGACAGCGCCTCCGCATGCTCACGGGCCAGTTCGACGACGAGTTCGCGGTAGCTCATGCTTACGCTTCTTCCGGTGCGACCTGCTGCTTCTGGGCGAGCCGGTTTTCGAGGTAGTGGATGCTGGTGCCGCCTTCGACGAACTTCGAATCGATCATCAGCTCGCGGTGCAGCGGGATGTTGGTCTGGATGCCTTCGACCACCATTTCGGACAGCGCGATGCGCATCCGGCTGATCGCCTGCTCGCGCGTCGCGCCGTAGGTGATCAGCTTGCCGATCATCGAATCATAGTTCGGCGGCACGAAATAGCCATTGTAGGCGTGCGAATCGACGCGCACGCCAGGACCGCCCGGCGTATGCCACGACGTGATCCGGCCCGGCGACGGCGTGAACTTGAACGGATCTTCTGCGTTGATCCGGCATTCGATCGCATGTCCGCGGAACTGGATGTCGCGCTGGCGCAGCGTGAGCTTCTCGCCGGCCGCGATGCGGATCTGTTCCTGCACGATGTCGACGCCCGTGATCAGTTCCGATACCGGGTGCTCGACCTGCACGCGCGTGTTCATCTCGATGAAGTAGAACTCGTTGTTCTCGTACAGGAATTCGAACGTGCCCGCGCCGAGGTAGCCCATCTTCTTGCACGCGTCCGCGCAGCGGTCGCCGATGCGGTCGATCAGGCGGCGCGGAATGCCGGGTGCCGGCGCTTCCTCGATCACCTTCTGGTGGCGGCGCTGCATCGAGCAATCGCGCTCGCCGAGCCAGATCGCGTTCTTGTACGCGTCCGACAGCACCTGGATTTCGATGTGGCGCGGGTTCTCGAGGAACTTCTCCATGTACACCTGCGGGTTGCCGAACGCACGGCCGGCTTCCTCGCGGGTCATGTTGACCGCGTTGACGAGCGCGGCCTCGGTGTGCACGACGCGCATCCCGCGTCCGCCACCGCCGCCTGCCGCCTTGATGATGACCGGATAGCCGATCGCGCGCGCAATCTTGACGATCTCCTTCGGATCGTCCGGCAACGCGCCTTCCGAGCCCGGCACGCACGGCACGCCGGTCTTGATCATCGTCTGCTTCGCGGTGACCTTGTCACCCATCATGCGGATCGTTTCCGGGCGCGGGCCGATGAACGTGAAGCCCGACTGCTCGACGCGTTCCGCGAAATCGGCGTTCTCCGACAGGAAGCCGTAGCCGGGGTGGATCGCCTCGGCATCGGTGACTTCCGCGGCGCTGATCAGCGCCGGCATGTTCAGGTAGCTCAGGTTCGACGGGGCCGGGCCGATACAGACGGCTTCGTCCGCGAGGCGCACGTACTTGGCTTCCTTGTCGGCTTCCGAGTAGACGACCACCGTCTTGACGCCGAGCTCGCGGCACGCACGCTGGATGCGCAGCGCGATTTCACCGCGGTTGGCAATGAGGATTTTTTCAAACATAGCGAGTATTCGTCTCTTCGAGGGGCGCGCGAACGGCGCCTGGCGGGCATCGGCGGCGCGCGGCCCGCAGGCCGCGCGGCGGACTTAGCCGATCACGAAAAGCGGCTGGCCGTATTCGACGGCCTGGCCGTTCTCGACGAGGATTTCCTTGATCACGCCGGCCTTGTCCGACTCGATCTCGTTGAGCAGCTTCATCGCTTCGATGATGCAGATCGTCTGGCCTTCCTTGACCGTGTCGCCCACCTGGACGAACGGGTCCGCGCCCGGCGACGGTGCGCGATAGAACGTGCCGACCATCGGCGACGTCACGACGTGGCCCTGCGGGACCGCCGGTGCGGCAGCGCCTGCGGCCGGCGCGGCAGCGCCTTCGGTCGGCAGCGCGACCGGAGCGGGCGCGCTGACTTGCGGGGCATACCCAGCCGTCGGCTGCACGTAGACCGGCGGCGCGTTCTTGACGATGCGCACCTTGCCTTCGCCTTCCGTGACTTCCAGCTCGGAGATGCCGGATTCGGAAACGAGGTCGATCAGAGTTTTCAGCTTACGAAGATCCATCGGGAATTCCCCTTTCAATACGTGAAAGCGCCGGTTAGGAGCCGGCGCTGAATCTAGATCGCGAAATCAGCCGCGCGACGTGCCTTGCAGCTTGTCCAGCGCGTACTCGAGCGCGTACAGATAACCTTTCCAGCCGAGCCCGCAGATCACGCCTTCGGCCTGGTCGGAAAAGTAGGAGTGGTGCCTGAACGCTTCGCGGCGGTGCACGTTCGACAGGTGAACCTCGACGAACGGGATGCCAACGCCGGCGATCGCGTCCCGGATCGCGACGCTCGTGTGCGTATACGCGGCCGGATTGATCAGGATGAAATCGGTCTGTTCCTCCCGCGCGGCCTGGATGCGGTCGACCAGCGCACCTTCATGGTTGCTCTGGAACGACGACAGCTCGGCGCCGGCTTCCCGGGCGCGCGCGGCAAGCGCCTGATCGATCTGTGCGAGCGTGACGCGGCCGTACACCTCCGGTTCCCGGGTGCCGAGAAGGTTCAGGTTGGGGCCGTGCAGCACCAGCAATCGTGTCATGGTCGCTTCTATTTCTGCGGAATTGCGCGAACTTTAGCGCTATTTAGAGAAATTTGTCTAGTTTTGCCGAACGGCCGAGCGCGCCGGACCTGCAAGAATTACCGGCACGCAAGCAAAGTATCGGCGAATTCACGCGAAATTGCGGCGATCCACGGGCAAATCGCCGTCAACGTGCGGGCCGCCGTTCGGGCCGGTTACAGCGCGTCGAGCGTCTTTTTCAACTCGGCCGGTTGGATTTGTCCTAATTTTGTCTCGCGAATTTTGCCGGTTTCGTCGATGACGACCGTAAACGGCAACGCGCCGGCGGTATTTCCGAAATTACGGGCCAGATCGGCGCCCGCATATCCGCTGACGAAGACCGGATAGTCGACCTTCACCTTCTGCAGAAAGTTCTTCACGTTCTGTTCGGAATCGACGCCGATCCCGATGAAACGGATGCCCTTCTGTTTGTACTGGTGCGACAGCGCGACGAGCTCCGGCATCTCCTCGACGCACGGGCCGCACCACGACGCCCAGAAATTGATGACGACCTTCTGCCCCTTGAAGGCGGACAGCGTGGCCGGCTTGCCGTCGGTGCCCGTCAGCGACGCCGCCCACAACTGTTCGACCGGGCTGCCGTGTGCGGCGGGCGCGGCGACGGCGACGCCGTCATCGGCGGTGCCGCGGAACCAATGGCCGGCGGTGAGCCCGCCGGCAACGGCGGCGGCCGCGACGACCGCGAGCGCCAACATGCGTTTCATCATCATCGTTGAATCATTCCGGTTCGGAAGGGGCCTTGCCTGCTTCGACGAGCGCGCGCAGCGCGGCGGCATCCGCACGGGCGACCCGGCCGCGCGCGTCGGCCTTGACCGCGCCGCGCAGGTCGTCGCTCGCATAGAGCGCGAGGTGGATGCCGATTGCATCGACGTCGCGTCGCGGGCGCCACAGGAAACTGAGCGTCTCGACATCGGCGCGGCCCGCGAAGTGCCGCGTCTCGGAGACGTCGTACTGGACGTTCTGGTTCAGCAGGTAGATCGCGACGTCCTTCGGGTTGTCGGTGAATGCCTGCAAATGAATATCCGAATGTGCGTTCGCGGTGCCGTTCAGCACGGCACCCGTCACATAAGGATGGAACTCGGCGAGCCGGCGCATCCAGTCGAGCGCGACTTCGCGCAGGCGGCGCAGTTCGTCCGGCTGCGTGTCGCTCTGGAACAGGGCGAGGTACTCGCGCAGTTCTTCCTCGATCTGGTCGTTATCCGGCAGCCATTCGCCGGCAACGCGCGTGTCGCCCAGCAACTGACGCGCGGCCTTGCGTTTCGCACCGGCATAGTCCAGGCCGTCCTCCGCGATCAGGCGGGCGGCGGATTGGGCGATTTCCTCGCGGACGCGCCGCGGGTCGAGAAGGGTTTTGCGAGACATGATCCGGCAATCATACTCGATCGCCGCAGGGCCCGAGCGCGGGTGCGGCGGCCTGCCGCCCGGCGTGCCGGCGCCGTTCGCGCGCAGCGTTCGGGCCGCCGGGCACGGCAGGCCGTCAGTTACAATAGTGTTCTTTGTGTCGCGGCAAAGGCCGTTGGCCGGGCGCCGGCCGCACGGCCCGTCCGGTGCGCCGCACACACATCCTTTCCGAATCGACGGCGCCCGGCGGCGCGAAAGCATTCATCTATGCACATCCACATTCTTGGCATCTGCGGCACCTTCATGGGCGGTCTCGCCGTACTCGCGCGCGAGGCGGGCCACACGGTGACGGGTTGCGACGCGGGCGTCTATCCGCCGATGAGCACGCAGCTCGAGGCGCAGGGCATCACGCTGATCGAGGGCTACGGCGCCGAGCAGATCGATCTGAAACCGGACCTGTTCGTGATCGGCAACGTCGTCACGCGCGGTAATCCGCTGATGGAGGCGATCCTCGATCGCGGCCTGCCGTACGTGTCGGGCCCGCAGTGGCTCGGCGAGCACGTGCTCGCCGGCAAGTGGGTGCTCGCGGTCGCGGGCACGCACGGCAAGACGACCACGTCGTCGATGCTCGCGTGGCTGCTGGAAGACTCGGGCCTGAATCCGGGCTTCCTGATCGGCGGCGTGCCGCTGAACTTCGGCGTGTCGGCGCGGCTCACCGATTCGAGCTTCTTCGTGATCGAGGCCGACGAATACGATACGGCGTTCTTCGACAAGCGCTCGAAGTTCGTCCATTACCGGCCGCGCACCGCGGTGCTGAACAACCTTGAATTCGATCACGCCGACATCTTCCCGGATCTCGCCGCGATCGAGACGCAATTCCATCATCTCGTGCGTACCGTGCCCGGTGTCGGCCGGATCGTCACGAATGGCCGCTCGGACGCGCTCGAGCGCGTGCTGGCGCGCGGCTGCTGGAGCGAGGTCGAGCGCTTTGGCGTCGACGGCGGCTGGCAGGCGCTGCCGGCCGAGGACGGCGTGCCGGTCGACGAGCGCTTCGCGGTGTATTCGCACGCGGAACGCGTCGGCGAAGTCGCGTGGCAGGTGCAGGGCGATCACAACCGGATGAACGCGCTCGCGGCGATCGCGGCCGCGCGCCATGTCGGCGTGCCGCCCGCGCAGGCCGCCGCCTCCCTCGCATCGTTCCGCAACGTGAAGCGCCGCATGGAAGTGCGCGGCAGCGTGGACGGCGTGACCGTCTACGACGACTTCGCGCACCATCCGACCGCGATCGACACCACGATCGCCGGCCTTCGTGCACGCATCGGCCGCCAGAATGCCCGCATCCTCGCCGTGCTCGAGCCGCGCTCGAACACGATGAAGCTCGGCGTGATGAAGTCGCAACTGCCGGCGAGCCTGGCCGACGCCGATCTCGTGTTCGGCTACGGCGCGCCGACCGGGCGCGACGCGCTCGGCTGGAATCTGGCCGAGGCGCTGGCGCCGCTCGGCGACAAGGCGCGCGCGTTCGACGATCTGCACCTGCTGGTGAAGTCCGTCGTCGCAGCCGCCCGCCCGGGCGACCACGTGCTCGTGATGAGCAACGGCGGCTTCGGCGGCGTGCACCAGAAGCTGCTCGATGCGCTCGGGAGCCGCACGTGATCCTGTATCTGCACGGCTTCCGGTCGTCGCCGGAATCGCAGAAGTCGCGCCAGCTCGCCGCGCGCATGGCCGAGCTCGGCCGCACCGACGAGTGGCGGTGCCCGTCGCTGTCGGTGTCGCCGCTCGAAGCGATCGCGGTCGCGGAAGCCGAGGTGGCCGGCGCGCGCGACGTGACCGTCGTCGGCAGCTCGCTCGGCGGCTATTACGCCACCTGGCTGGCCGAAAAGCACGGCTGGAAGGCCGTGCTGCTGAATCCGGCCATCGTGCCGCAGCGCGATCTCGAACAGCATCTGGGCGAACAGCCGCTGTACCACGGCGGCGGCACGATCGTCGTCGAGCGTCGTCATCTGCATGAGCTCGATGCGCTGCGCGTGCCGGCGATCACGCGTGCCGAACGCTACTATCTGTTCGCGGCGACCGGTGACGAAGTGCTCGATTACCGCGAGATGCTCGCGCATTACCCGGGCGCGAAGACGCGCGTGATCGAAGGCAGCGATCACGGGATCAGCGAATTTGCCGACTATGTCGACGACGTTCTCGCTTTTTGCGACGGAAAGACGTCTTAAACCGGCCACGTGCCGATCGAATTCCCATCATCATGCGGCGCCGCCGACGCGGCGCCCGGCAGTCTGAACGAGAGTACTGAGTGAACGTTTTCTTCGAGGAATCGGGCAGTTTCAAGGCGGGCAGCGTGCTGTCGCGCCAGGGCGACGCGTTTCAGGTCGAGTTGCCCGGCGGGCGACGTGCGAAGGTGCGCGCAAAAGACGTGCTGATCGAATTCGACAAGCCGGCCGCAAGCGAACTGATGCAGGAGGCCGACACGGCCGCGCAGCAGATCGATCTGGATTTCCTGTGGGAATGCGCGCCGGCCGACGAGTTCGCGTATACGGCGCTGGCCGCCGAATACTTCGGCGCGACGTACGGCCCGGTGGAGCGTGCGGCGCTGGTGCTGCGACTGCACGGTTCGCCCGTCTACTTTCGCCGCAAGGGGCGCGGCCAGTACCAGCGCGCGCCGGAAGAGCAGCTCAAGATGGCGCTCGCATCGCTCGAGCGCAAGCGCCAGCAGGCGCTCGTCCAGGTGCAGTACGAAGAGGAACTGAAGGCCGGCAAGCTGCCGGACGCGTTCGTGGGCAAGGTGCTCGGGCTGCTGACGCGGCCGGACAAGAACGCGATCGAATACAAGGCGATGGAAGCGGCGGCCGGTGCGCGCGGCGTGTCGCCGGCGCGGCTGATGCTCGACTGCGGCGGCATCGCGTCGCCGCGTGCGTTGCACGAGGCGCGCTTCCTCGCGGAGTTCTTCCCGCACGGCACGGGCTTCCCGGCCGTCACGGTCGGCGCGCTGCCGGACGACCTGCCGCGCGCGGACGTGCAGGCGTTCTCGATCGACGACATCACGACGACCGAAATCGACGACGCGTTCTCGGTCGAGCACCTGTCCGACGGCCGTGTGCGGATCGGCGTGCACATCGCGGCGCCGGCGCTCGGCATCGTGCGCGGCGATGCGGTCGATGCGATCGCGCGCACGCGCCTGTCGACCGTCTACATGCCGGGCGACAAGATCACGATGCTGCCGGACGACGTCGTCGACGTGTTCACGCTGAAAGAGGGCGATTACCGCCCGGCGCTGTCGCTGTACATCATCGTCAACCGCGAAACCCAGGAGATCGTCGCGAACGAGACGCGCGCCGAGCTCGTGTTCGTGAAGAACAACCTGCGGCACAACCACCTCGACGAGCTCGTCAACGAAGAGACGCTCGCGGCCGGCACCGGCGACTATCCGCACAAGGACGACATCGCCGTGCTGTGGCCGCTTGCGCAGGCGCTGTTCGAGAAGCGCCAGGTCGCGCGCGCGGGCTACGGCCTGAAGCGCGAAGTGCAGCGCAACACCGACTACAACTTCTATGTCGAAGGCGAGCACGTGTCGATCACGCCGCGCCGTCGCGGGTCGCCGCTCGACCTGATCGTGTCGGAGCTCGCGATTCTCGCGAACTCGACCTGGGGCGCGTTCCTGCACGACCACACGGTGCCGGGCATCTACCGCTCGCAGCGCGGCTTCGGCGCGCCGGGCCCGAAACGCACGCGGATGCAGACGACGGCCGCGCCGCACGAGGGCCTCGGGGTGGCGCAGTACGCGTGGAGCACGTCGCCGCTGCGCCGCTACGTCGACCTCGTGAACCAGTGGCAACTGCTCGCGTGCGTTCAGCACGGCGTCACCGCGAAGCTCGCCGCGCCGTTCAAGCCGAAGGACGCCGACCTGTACGCTGTCGTGCAGGGCTTCGACGACACCTATACGGCCTACGCCGACTACCAGCGCCGGATGGAGTATTTCTGGTGCCTGCGCTGGCTCGCGCAGGAGCAAAAGAAGCACGTCGTCGCGAGCGTCGTGAAGGGCGATCTCGTGCGCCTCGAGGAAATTCCGCTGCTGCTGCACGTGCCGGGGCTCGGCGTGCATGCGCGCGGCACGCGCGTGCTGCTCGACGTGATGTCGCTCGACGAGCTGACGATCGAGGCATCGGTGCGGCTGCTGAACGTGCTCGACGCGCCGACCGTGACGAGTGGCGACGCAGCCGAGGAAGAGGATGACGCCGAAGGCGGCGACGACACGCTGATCGACGCCGAAGACGCGACGGCCGAAACCGAGGCGGAAGCGCTGGCGGAAGCGGACGGCGCGGCGGCCGGTGAAGGCGGCGAAGCCGCGGGCGGCAACGCCAGCGAAGAGGGGCGCGCATCATGACCGCGACTGCGTCGACGGGCGGCGCCGACCGCTATGTCGTATTCGGCAACCCGGTGGCGCACAGCAAGTCGCCGTTCATCCACGCGCAATTCGCCGCGCAGACGGGCGAGCCGGTCGAATACGCGCACCGGCTCGCGCCGGTCGACGGTTTCGAGGCGGCCGTGCGGGCATTCGTCGCCGAAGGCGGGCGCGGCGCGAACGTGACGGTACCGTTCAAGCTCGAAGCGCACGCACTCGCCGACACGCTGTCGCCGCGTGCGGCAGCGGCGGGCGCGGTGAATACGCTGCGCATCGACGCCGACGGCCGCATCCACGGTGACAACACCGACGGGGTCGGCCTCGTGCGCGACATCGAAGCGAATCTCGGCGTGTCGCTGGCAGGGGCACGCATCCTGCTGCTCGGCGCGGGCGGCGCGGCACGCGGTGTCGTGCTGCCGCTGCTCGACCGTGCGCCGCTGTCGATCACGATCGTGAACCGTACCGCGAGCAAGGCCGAGGCGCTCGTCGGCCAGTTCATGCAGGCCGCACACGATGCGGGCTGCACGCTCGCGGGCGGCGGCCCCGACGTGGTGCGCGCGGAGCCGTACGACGTGGTGATCAACGCGACGGCCGGCAGCCTCGATGCCGCCCTGCCGGCGTGCGACGCGGCCGCATTCGGCGCGGGCACGCTCGCGTACGACATGATGTACGGCGCGCAGCCGACGGTGTTCATGCAGCATGCGGCGTCGCTCGGCGCACGCACGGCCGACGGGCTCGGGATGCTCGTCGAGCAGGCGGCCGAATCGTTCTTCATCTGGCGCGGTGTGCGGCCGGACGGCGCACCGGTGCTGGCCGCGCTGCGCCAGGCGCTCGCGGCGAGCTGAACGGAGCGCGGCACGTGGTAGCGGTGAGCGACACGCAGCACACGCGGACGGTGAGCCCGGCCCGCTGGATCGTCTATGCGGGATCGGTGTTCGCGGGTGCATGGCTCGCGACGCAACTGTTCTATCTCGCGCAGATCGCGTTGTGGTCGTTCGTGAACCCGGGCTCGACCGCGTTCATGCGTACCGACGCGTGGTGGCTGTCGCGCGACAAGCCACCCGCACAGATCCAGCATCAATGGGTGCCGTACGACCAGATCTCGCGCAACCTGAAGCGCGCACTGATCGCGTCGGAAGACTCGACCTTCGCGACCAACAACGGCTACGACGTCGACGCGATCCTGCAGGCGTGGGAGAAGAACAAGGCGCGCGGCCGGATCGTCGCGGGCGGCTCGACGATCACGCAGCAGCTCGCGCGCAACCTGTTCCTGTCGCGCGAGAAGAGCTACATCCGCAAGGGGCAGGAGCTCATCATCACCTGGATGCTCGAAACGGTGCTCGACAAGGAGCGGATCTTCGAGATCTACCTGAATTCCGTCGAGTGGGGCCGCGGCGTATACGGCGCCGAAGCGGCCGCCCGCTATTACTACAAGATCCCCGCGAGCCGGCTCGGCGCGTGGCAGTCGGCGCGCCTCGCGGTGATGCTGCCGAAGCCGCGCTGGTTCGACGCGCACCGCGGCTCGGCCTACCAGGCGCAGCGCGCGGCAGTCATTGCCCGCCGGATGGGCGCGGCCGCGCTGCCGCAATCGGAGTGAACGGCGCGCTCGCGCCGTCGCATTGACCGTTTCGCCGCCCGTGCGCCGCGCGTGGGTCGTTGGTGCGCTGCAGCGCAATCGTGTCGCGCGCATTTCGGGTCACATCCTTTAGACGAATTCGTCTATTTCGTTTTGCTGAGCAATCTCGGACGCCATGCGATTTTGTTGGCCGATATGGCACGAAATTCAGGAATTTTTAGTCTTCCAGGCTAAATGCGAAAGCCCGTGAAAGGTGCGTGAAATGCAACGTTTCGCGAACCGAAGTAATCCTGAAAGGTGTGCGCCGCACCGGTCGTCCGCCAAATATTTCAAAATTTTTCAAAGCTGACGGGCTCGCGTATATTGGCCAGCGCCTCGGCTTATCGGCCGCATTCGAGGCGGGGGGCGGCTTATCCGGCTGCTCGACACAAAAAACATCCGAGAGAAGGAACGCAACGATGCCAGCGAGCAAAGCGAAGCTGTTGTTGGGAGTGGTGTTTTCTTCGCTGATTCTGACGGCCTGCAACGACGACGTGACCTCGTCCGCTGCTGCCAGCGCCGACAATTCAGCCGATCCCGCCAGTCAGGTGGACAGGGCGTACAACGATCCGAACAGTTATTCGTCGAGCGCGAACGCGTCGCTCGACGCCTCCGCCGCGGTTGAAAAGGCCGCCGTCACGCATCACCAGATCACACTCAACGGCAAGACGATTCGCTACACGGCTACGGCCGGCCACCTCGTCGCGCGCAATCCGCAGACCGGCGCGCCCGAAGCATCGTTCTTCTACGTCGCCTATACGGCCGACAACCAGCCCGCGGCGAAGCGGCCCGTCACGTTCCTGTACAACGGCGGCCCCGGCTCGGCATCGGTGTGGCTGCATCTCGGCTCGTTCGGCCCGCGCCGGATCCAGACGGGCGACCCGAACGCGAACACGTCGACGTTCCCGTTCGTCGACAACCAGGAAAGCCTGCTCGACACGACCGACCTCGTGTTCGTCGATGCGATCGGCACCGGCTTCTCCGAAGCGGTCGCGCCGAACACGAACCAGACGTTCTGGGGCGTCGACCAGGACGGCGGCGCGTTCCGCGATTTCGTGACGCGCTACATCGCCGTGAACCAGCGCAACGATTCGCCGAAATACCTGTTCGGCGAGTCGTACGGCACGCCGCGCACCGACGTGCTCGCGAACCTGCTCGAGACGGCCGGCGTGAAGCTCGACGGCATCGTGCTGCAGTCGTCGATCCTGAACTACAACGTGAACTGCGACATGGCGAGCGACTACATCGGCAACTCGAACAACGGGTCGAGCCCGGTGAGTTGCGCGGGCTTCGTGCCGTCGTATGGCACCGTCGGCGCGTACTACCAGCTCGACAACCCGAACCCGTCGAGCCTGCCGTCGTATGCGGACCAGATGCGCCTGCTGACGGCCGGCAGCTATGCGCCTGCCGTGAACGCGTACCTGGCGAGCCATACGCCGCCGCCGCCGACCCTCGTCACGACGATGGTGAATTCGACCGGCGTGAAGCAGCAGCGGTGGAATGCGGACTTCAACGTGATCCCGACCTTCTTCGACAACAGCTTCCAGCTGTCGCTGATTCCGGGCACGCTGATCGGCCGCTACGACGCGCGCGTGAACGTGCCGGTGTCGAGCCCGCTCGCGTCCGGCGGCGATCCGTCGAGCACGTACATCACGCAGCCGTTCACCGACACGATCGGCAAGTACCTGCCGAACGAGCTGAAGTACACCGCGCAGTCGGCGTATTCGTTGAGCAGCAACGCGATCAACACGTGGGACTGGACGCACGACGGCCTCGCGATGCCTGACACGATCCCCGATCTCGCCGCGGCGCTGTCGCTGAATCCGCAGCTGAAGGTGCTGTCGCTGAACGGGTACCACGACATCGCGACGCCGTTCTACCAGACCGAGCTCGACCTCGCGCGGCTCGGGTCGCAACCGAACCTGACGATCAAGGACTATCAGGGCGGACACATGGTCTATCTCGACGACACGTCGCGTCCGCAGGAGAAAGCCGACCTCGTGACCTTCTACAACGCGGCCGCGCACTGATGCGATGCGCAGGGCAGGCGACGCGCGCCCGCAATGGCGCCGCGCCTGCCGTCGACGACCTCATTCCAGACTGGAGCCTGATATGAAGAATCGTTTCATCGTCGTTGCCGTGGCGCTCGCCTGTGTCGGCGCCGCAGCATCCGTATCCGCGTTCGCGCAGGCGAGCGACGCCGCCGCACCGGTGCGTGCGCGCCAGGCGCAGCTCGGCGATCCGTACGTGCCGCCGGCCGCGCGCAAGCCGACCGCCGGCACACAGACGACGGGCGCCGCGCTGCATGCGCAGGTGGTGCGCAAGCTCGCGCGGCAGTTCAGCGCGGCCGACACGCAGAACACGGGTTCGATCACCGAGTCGGAGGCACGCGCGGCCGGCCTCGGCTATGTCGCGAACCACTTCCGCCAGATCGACTCGGGCGGTAACGGCCGCGTGTCGTTCGCGGACGTCCAGCGCTACATGCAGGCACGCAGCACGAGCCAGCAGTAAGCGCGGCGCGGGGTGAACAAACGGGGGCGGAACCTGCGGCACGGCGGGTTTCGCCCCCGTGCACATGGCGCCGCCGCTACGTCGTGTACGTGGCGGATTTGCGCCGAATTCTCATTATCTGGGCAACGCATTCAAATATTGGAGACGAGTGCGTGCGCTCCTACAATCCGAAGCACATCGACAGCTTCGGACCCACGCATCGCGCGGCGCCCGTCGCATACGGAGACACCTTCCATGAAGTTCGCCGGGCGCTTTACTCGGTGCATCGACCGCCGCCTCGTCGCGGTGCCGGACGCCGTTCCGGCATCGTCCGAACGGCTTCACCGGTTCCGTTGAAGAAGCCCGCTCCACATGACCAAGATGCCCGATTCACTTGCCCTCGACGCCCGGCGCGCGACGCCGCACGATGCGTCGCTGACCGACAGCATCGGCGCGACCAGCACGCCGCTCGATCTCGCGGCCCAGCAGGCCGGTACGCAGACGCTGCTGCGCGGTCTTGCGATCCTCGAGGCGATTGCGAACGGCGCGCGCGACATGCGCGCGATCGGCGCTGCGCTCGGCACGACGCGCAGCACCACGCACCGCCTCGTCAGCAGCCTCGTGCAGGCGCGCTACCTGCGCCAGGTGCAGGGCGGCTACCTGCTCGGCCCGAAGCTGATCGAGCTCGGCACGATCGCGCTCGAGCAGATGCCGCTCACCGCGGTCGCGCGCCCGCACCTCGAAGCGCTCGCGGAAGCGACGCTCGACACGATCCATCTCGGCGTGCGCGACGGCGACGACGTGCTGTACATCGACAAGATTCCCGGCACGCGCGGCCTCGAGATGCGCTCGCGCGTCGGCCACCGGATGCCGCTCGCGTCGACCGGCATCGGCAAGGCGATGATGCTCGACACCGATCCCGACACGTGGCGCTCGCTGTTCGAAGCCGCCCGGCGAGCACTCGCCGGCGTCAATTTCAAGCCGGACAACCGGCCCGAGACGAGCGCGTTCCTGCAGCGCATGGCGCATTACGCGGCCGGCGGCTATACGTTCGACCTCGAGGAGAACGAGGCGTCGATCCGCTGCGTGGCCGCGCCGATCCGCGACGCGTCGGGCGCGATCGTCGCGGCCGTGTCGGTGGCGAGCACGATTCCGTACATGCCGCACGACCGGATGGACGAACTGATTCCGCTCGTGCAGCGCGAAGCGCGAGCCATTTCCGCGGAACTGGGCTGGAGCCCGCCGCAGGGTACCCGCAGGATCAAACGATGACGACTTCGACCCGGCCCGTTCCGGATGCCAGCTCCGCCACCCCGTCGCTGATCGCGCTCGACTGGGGCACGACGTCGCTGCGTGCTTACCTGTACGACGCGCACGGCGCGCTCATCGACACGCGCAGCCGCGCGGCGGGCGTGATGCATGTGCCTGGCGGCGGCGCGCGCGCGTTCGACGCGGTGTTCGAGGAAGCGTGCGGCGACTGGCTCGACCGCACCCCCGGCCTGCCGGTGCTCGCCGCCGGGATGGTCGGCAGCGCGCAGGGCTGGCGCGAGGCGCCGTACGTCGCGGTGCCGGCCGGCGCCGACGCGCTCGTCGCGGGCCTCATCACGGTGACGACGGCGCGCGGCACGACGATCTCGATCGTGCCGGGCGTCATCGCAACGGGCGACTTGCCCGACGTGATGCGCGGCGAAGAAACGCAGATATTCGGTGCACTCGCGAGCGATCCCATGCTTGGCACCGATCGTTCAGGGGTACTGATCGGCTTGCCGGGCACCCATGCGAAATGGGCGTGGGTGAGGGACGGGCTGATCGAGCGCTTCCAGACTTTCATGACCGGCGAGCTGTTCGCGGTGCTGCGCGACCACACGATCCTCGGCCGCACGATGCGTGCCGGTGCGCCGCCCGATCGCGCCGCATTCGTGCGCGGCGTCTCGGTCGCGCGCGGCGCGCGGCACACCGGGCTGCTCGCGACGATCTTCAGCACGCGCACGCTCGGCCTGACCGACCGGCTCGCGCCCGATGCGCAGGGCGACTACCTGTCCGGCCTGCTGATCGGCCATGAGCTCAACGCGCTCGACGCGATGCTCGCGGAGCGCGGCGTCGCGCTCGCGGACCAGCCGCTGCTGCTGATCGGCGACGACGGTCTGTGCGCGCGCTACGTCGATGCGCTCCAGGAATTCGGCCACCCGCACGCACGCGTCGTCGCGCATGCGACCGAGCGTGGCCTGTGGCGGATCGCATCGCGCGCCGGGCTCGTGCGCGCGGATGGCGAGCCCGTCTGCGCCGACCAATGAACCGTTTGCAGAGGAACCTTCGATGCCGTCCGACCTGACCTTGCCCGCGCCTTACGCACCCCACACCGCGCTGATGCGCGCGTTCGACGCGTGCCCGCTGATCGCGATCATGCGCGGGATCACGCCCGCCGAAGCGGCCGACCACGGCCATGCGCTCTACGAAGCCGGCTTCCGGATCGTCGAGGTGCCGCTCAACTCGCCGGATCCGTTCGACAGCATCGCGGCGCTGCGCCGTGCGTTGCCCGACGACGCGATCGTCGGCGCGGGGACCGTGCTGCGCGCCGAGTATGTCGACCGCGTGCAGGACGCGGGCGGCGCGCTGATCGTGATGCCGCACAGCGACGCGGCCGTGATCCGCCGTGCACGCGAGCGCGGCCTCGCGAGCGCCCCGGGCGTCGCGACGCCGACCGAAGCGTTCGCGGCGCTCACGAACGGCGCCGACGTGCTGAAGATGTTCCCGGCCGAGCAACTCGGCGTGCCGGTCGTGAAGGCATGGCGCGCGGTGATCGACCGCGCGGTGCCGCTGATTCCGGTCGGTGGCATCTCGCCCGACAACATGGAGCCGTTCCTCAGCGCCGGCGCGAACGGTTTCGGGCTCGGCTCGGCCCTGTACCGCCCCGGCCAGTCGGCCGACGCGACCGCGGCGAATGCGCGCGCGTTCCAGGCCGGGTTGCGCGTCGCGCGCGGCGGAGCCGCATGATGAACCGCCTCGCGGGCAAGGTCGCGATGGTGACGGGCGCGGGCCGGGGCATCGGCGCCGCGCGCCCGCCATCGACGGTGATGCACGCGGCATTGATGAACGGCGCCTCGTCGGACGCCAGGAACACGGCCGTCATCGCGACCTCCA
>NZ_JAAGPM010000189.1:0-12340 GCF_017104865.1 Burkholderia sp. Ac-20349 | reverse complement strand
ATCGAAGCCCTGGCGAGTTGGCAGCATCACTACAACTGGCATCGGGCTCATAGCGCCATCGGCGGCATTGCGCCGATGGCGAGACTTCCTGCGTCGAGAAACAACCTCTTGACGCTTCACAGCTAGCGCGCTGCAACTGGGGGTGCCCGACGAGCGGGGCGGCGTTGCGTCGCCGCTCCTCGATCGCGTCGGCTATCCGGCCCGCTTCGCACTGCGAGAGTGCGATGCACGGGCTGTCAGGGAAAACCACATCGGCACATCGCCCGTCGCCGTTTCGTCAGCTTGCTTACGCAGGCCATTCACGTCCGATCAAAGCGCCCCGCGTCCAGTGGACTCGCGCGCTTTCGTTTCTCTTGCAGGGGCGCACCGTCCCTGCTCATCTCCCCGCTATTCGATTTTCAACTGTCGCCCAGTTGAACATTTCATTTCTTGATGTGATTGCGGCTGGATACCATCCAGCAAATGTCTATACAACCCGAACCCGATCGGCGCGTATGGGCAGGATCAAAAAAAAACACAACACAACATCGATGGACAGGTTTGGAGAAGAGGAGACGGAGATGGTGCGAATGAAGGGTGGGAAAACGGGCGCCGCAGGCGTGGGCGCGGCGGTCGCGATGCTGTTCGCCGGCGCCGCGCATGCGCAGTCGACGGTGACGCTGTACGGGATCGTCGACGCGGGCGTGACCTACACGAACAACGCGAAGGGCCATGCATTGTGGCAATTCACGGGCGGCAACGAATCGGGCCCGCGCTGGGGCTTGATCGGCACCGAGGATCTCGGCGGCGGCCTGAAGGCGAACTTCCGCCTCGAGAACGGCTTCAACGTCGCGAACGGCGCACTCGGGCAGGGCGGCCGGATGTTCGGGCGTTCGGCGTGGGTCGGCCTGAGCGGCGCGAACTGGGGCGCGGTGACGCTCGGCCGCCAGTACAACTCGGTGCAGGACATCCTCGGCTCGCTGCAGATGAGCAGCTTCCTCGCGCAGTACTCGACGCACCCGTTCGACAACGACGACATCAACAACACGTTCCGTACCAACAACGCGGTGAAGTACGTGTCGCCGACGATCGCGGGCCTGCAGGCGAACCTCGTGTACGGCTTCTCGAACTCGACCGGTTTCGCGAACGACAATAGCTGGAGCGCCGGCGTCACGTACGCGAACGGGCCGCTCAACGCGGGGGCCGCGTATGCGCGCGTGAACCATCCGGCGGTCAGCGCGACCGGTGCCGTGGCGTCGGACAACTACTATCCGGCGTCGGAATCGGTGTTCGGTGCGAGCCTAGGGAACGCGATCCGCCAGCAGATCTGGGGCGCGGGCGGCAGCTACGCGATCGGGCCGGCGACGCTCGGCCTGCTCTATACGGGCTCGAACTTCGGGCAGGCAACGGGCGGCGCGCTGCGCTTCAACAACTACGAAGGCAGCCTGCGCTACATGGTGACGCCGGCGCTGATGGCCGCGGCCGGCTACACCTATACGCAGGTCGCGCGCGGCAGCGACAGCGGCCACTACCACCAGGTATCGGCCGGCGTGCAGTACCTGCTGTCCAAGCGCACCGACGTGTACGTGAACGGCTTCTACCAGAAGGCATCGTCGGGTGTCGGCCAGGCGTGGATCGACGGCACCGACAGCGCGTCGTCGACGACGTCGCAGGTGGCGGTGGTGGTCGGCATCCGCCAGAAGTTCTGATGTTCTGACGCGTTCGCGCGTCTTCCGGAGGAGACACTCATGAAACTCAAACTGTTGCTGGCGGCGTTGCCGTTCGTCGGGATGTACGCCGGCGGCTCGCTCGCCGAGGCGCGGCCGCTGCTGTTCGGCTTGCCGTTCCTGCTCGTGTGGAACCTGATCTGGATGGCGGCAACCGCCGCGATCCTCGCGATCCTGTTCCATCTCGACGAACGCGACGCAGCACGCGACAGCCGCCCGGGAGACGCGCGATGAACGCTTCGATCGTCATCATCGCGGCGTTCGCCGTGTTCGCGCTCGCCATTGGCGTGATGGCGCGCCGCGGCCGCAAGCTCACGCTCGAGCAGTGGGCGGTCGGCGGGCGCGGCTTCGGCTCGCTGCTGACGTTCCTGCTGATGGCCGGCGAGGCGTTCTCGACGTTCTCGTTCCTCGGCGCGAGCGGCTGGACCTACAGCAAGGGCGTGCCCGCGTTCTACATCCTGACGTACGGCTGTCTCGCGTGCGTGATCGGCTACTGGATGCTGCCCGCGATCTGGCGCCACGCGAAAGCGCGCGGGCTCGTGTCGTTCGCCGACTACTTCGCGTCGAAGTACGACAGCCGCGCGATCGGCGTGCTGGTGTCGGTCGTCGCGGTGTTCGCGATGGTGTCGCTGCTGATGATCCAGCTGCGCGGGCTTGGCGTGATCGTGTCGGAGATGTCGTACGGGCTGATCCCGCAGGCGGCCGCGATCTGGATCGCCGCGACGCTGATGGCCGTCTACATGGTCGTGTCGGGCATCCACGGCTCGGCGAACATCGCGATCGTCAAGGACGTGCTGATCCTCGGCATCGCGATCTTCCTCGGCCTGTACCTGCCGATCCACTACTACGGCGGCCTCGGCGCGATGTTCGCGAAGATCGACGCCGTGCATCCGGAACTGCTTCGGATGCCGGAACATGGTTTCAACCTGAGTTGGTACAACTCGACGATCCTGCTCACGTCGCTCGGCTACTACCTGTATCCGCACGGCTTCACGGCGATCTACGTCGCGAAGGACGAGCGCGCGCTGCGCCGCAACGTGATCCTGATGCCGCTGTACCAGGTGCTGATCGCGTTCCTGTTCCTGGTCGGCTTCGCGGCCGTGATGACCGTGCACGGGCTCGAAGGCGCACAGACCGATCTCGCGCTGCTGCGGCTCGTGAAGCAGACGTTCCCCGCGTGGTTCGTCGGCATCGTCGGCGGCACGGGCCTGCTGACCGCGCTGGTGCCGGGTTCGCTGATCATGCTGAACGCGTCGACGACGATCGCGCGCAACATCTACCGCGAAGGCTTCGCACCGAACGCGACCGACCGCGAGGTGACGCGCGTCGCACGCATCGCGCTGCCGATCTTCACGCTGGTGGTCGTCTACTTCGTGCTGCGCGGCGGCGCGACCTTCGTCACGCTCGCGATCTTCTCGTCGAGCCTGCTCACGCAGCTCGTGCCGATGCTCGCATCGAGCTTCCTGAAGCGGCCGTTCGGCACGCGCGAAGGCGCGTTCGCGGGCATTGCAGCCGGTGCGATCGTGATCGCGATGACGAACTACTATGGCGTGACGCTCGCGTCGCTGTTCCCCGGCGCATCGACCACGCTGACGTCGATCAACCCCGGGCTCGTCGCGCTCGCGGTGAATGCGGTGGTGTTCATCGCGATCAGCGCGGGGCAGCGCAAGCTGAAGGCGCGTGTCGCGGCGCCGGTCGGTTCCGCGTGACCGCTTTCGTGCAGGGCCGCTGGACGGCCACCCGATCAATCGAACACCAACAGGACACCGAGCGATGACTACCGAGGACCAGCAACAAGACAACCGCGAAGCGATCGACACGCTGATCGCGCATGGCTGCGTGATCACGATGGACCCGCAGCGGCGCGTGATCGAGGACGGCGCGGTCGCCGTGAAGGGCGATCGTATCGTCGCCGTGGGCGGCACCGACGAGTTGCAGGCCCGCTACCGCGCCGCGCGCACGATCGACGCACGCCGCAAGGCCGTGCTGCCGGGCCTGATCGATGCGCATGCGCATGCGGGCCACGCGATGCTGCGCACGATCGGCGGCGCGGATGGCGACGCGTGGTCGGCCGCGGCCGAGACGATCTACACGCGCGCGTCGGACGAGGCGTTCTGGGAAACCGAATCGCATCTCGCGGCGCTCGAACGGTTGAAGGCCGGCGTGACGACGGGCGTGTCGCTGCTCGGCGGCGGCAACTCGATCATGCGCGTCGACGATCCGGTTTATGCACGGCGTCATTGCGATGCGGTGGTGCGCACCGGCACGCGTTCGATCGTCGCGGTCGGCCCGTCGCGTCCGCCCGCGCCGCGTGCGTACACGCGCCACACGCCGGACGGCAGCGTCACGCGCGACATCGATTTCGACACGATGCTCGAAGTGTCGAAAAGCATCGTCGACCAATGCCACGGCGATGCCGACGGCCGGATCCGCATCGCACTCACGCTGCCCGTGTACGGGCCCGAGCACGATCCCGAACTCGCGCAGTACGAACGCGATTTCCGCAATCAGGCCGCGTGCTACGGTGCGCTCGCGCGCGAGCGCGGGCTGACGTTCACGCAGGACGGCCACCGCGCGGGCACGCTCGCGTTCGCGCATCGCGAGCTCGGGCTGCTCGGGCCGACGTCGTTCATGTCGCACAGCATCGACCTGACCGACGACGACATCGCGGCGTGCGTCGAGACGGGCACCGCGATCGTCCACAATCCGAGCGCGATCATGTCGATCATCGGGCGCTGCCCGGTGCCCGAGCTGATCGATGCGGGCGTGACGGTGGCGATCGCGTCGGACGGCGCGGCGCCCGATCGCGGCTACGACATGTTCCGCCACATGTGGCAATGCATGCATTACCACCGCCGGCATTTCCGCGATCCGGACGTGCTGCCGCACGGCAAGGTGCTGGAGATGGTGACGATCGACGCGGCGAAGGCGCTGTCGGTCGATCACGAGGTCGGTTCGCTCGAAGCCGGCAAGCTTGCCGACCTCATCCTCGTCGACCTGTTCCGGCCGCACATGATGCCGATGAACATGCCCGTGTATCGCGTGACGTGTTTCGCGAATGCGGCCGACGTGTGCATGACGATGGTCGGCGGAAGGGTGCTGATGGAGGATCGGCGCGTGCTGTCGGTCGATGAGGAGGCGATTCTCGAACGGGTGAACGAGGTCGCGGCGATCACGATCGAGCGCGGCGGGTTGCGTCATTTGCTCGACGAGCCGAAGACGCTGTGGGGGCGTAGCCACTACTGATCGCTCATCGGGGTGCCGTCAGGGCGACGGCATGGCGGTGAGGCCGGCTGCGCCGGTTCTCACGACGCGATGTGCGCGGTCAGGCGCTTGCGGCACCCGTTTCCAGCATCTGTTGCAGCACCTCGACGCCTTGGCGTATCTCGTGCGGCGGCACGCAAGCGAAGCCGAGCAGCAGCCCGGACGCCGGGGGGTACCCGCGCGCGGTACGGGGTGCGTAGCACACCGAAAGCGGCAGCACGGACAGGTTTCTTTCGGCGGCCAGCCTGGCGAATTCGACGTCGTCCACCTTGCCCTGGAAGGCCAGCGCGATCTGCATGCCGGCGTTGAACGGGCCAGGCTCGAGGCCGCCGCCCAGGCGGGTTCGCACCGCGTCCAGCAGGACCTGCCGCCGTTCGTCGTAGAGCGCCCGCGTGCGTTTGATGTGACGTTGGAAGTGACCCTCGGCGATGAAGTCGGCGAGCACGCGCTGCGGCATCGACGCCGTCCGGCGATCGATCAGCGCCTTGCCTCGTTTGAACAGATCCACGAGCGCGGGCGGCACGACGATATAGCCCAGTTGCAGGCCAGGGAACAGCACCTTCGAGAAGGTGCCGAGAAACAGCACGCAGCCCGATCGATCCATGCTCTGCAGCGATGCGAGGACCGGGCTGTCATAGCGGTATTCGCTGTCGTAGTCGTCTTCGACGATCCAGGCGCCGTCGCGCCGCGCCCAGGCCAGCAGCTCCAGACGTCGCTGCAGACTCATGGTCGCACCCAACGGAAACTGATGCGATGGCGTGACGTACGCGAGCTTCGCATGCGGGAACCGATCGATGCCGTCGGCGACGCGCAGGCCATCCCTGTCCACCGGCACCGGGCACAGCTCCGCGCCGGCGGCGCTCAGGATGGCCTTGGCCCAGCGATAGCCGGGATTTTCCATCCAGACGGCGTCGCCCGCGTCCAGCAGCAGGGTCGCGATCAGGTGCAGCCCTTGCTGGGTGCCGGTCGTCACGAGAATTTGCTCGGGGTCGCACGTCATGCCGCGCGTGGCGCGCAGGCGCTCGGCCAGTGCCTGTCGGAGCGGCGCGAAGCCAGCCGGGTCGTCGATCATGTCCGGACGGCGCCGCCAATGGCGCCCTTCGAGACGCGCCCACGTGGCGTAGGGAAAGATCTCCAGCGCCGGCAGGCCGGTCCGGAACGCATGGGTGCCGGTGTCCGTCGGCACGGTCGGGCGCTCGGGCGGCGCGTAGCGAAGGCCGCGCCGTGACGGCTGGCGATGCAGCGCGGGCGCGCCCGATCCCGTCACGGGGCGTGCTTCGGAACGATCCGCGGCAATCGGCAACGCCGAACTCACGAAGCTGCCGCGGCCGACGTGCGCGACGAGATACCCGTCGAGGGTCAGTTGCTCGTAAGCGGTGACGATCGTCTGACGCGACACGCCAAGCGCGCTCGCGAGCACGCGCGACGGCGGCAACCGCATGCCGGCCCGGATCGCGCCGGACAGAATCGAGTCGCGCAACGCGTCGTGCACCTGCACGAACAGCGGCGATTTCAACGAGGTATCGAGTGTGATCCTGGGAAGGGGAATGGATTGCGGCATCGCGCTTCGATCCGGATTGGTCTGGTCAATGTCGCATAGGTTGGAACTGGTGGCAACCCAAGTTGCCCGCCTAGACTGAGCCGCATGTCGAACCAACCGAGTCCGCTCGTCCAGTCATGAATGATCCATTCCAGGTTTCCCGTGTCGACTTCCATCGCAACCCCGCTCGCGCGGCCTCGCCGGAAACGGCACTGTGGCCGGTCGAACACGTACGTGCGTTGTTCGAGTTGCCGTTCAACGATCTGCTGTTCCGCGCGCACCAGGTTCATCGCGAACACCATGCACCCAATGCCGTGCAACGCGCCGCGCTGTTGTCGGTGAAGACCGGCGGATGCGCGGAAAACTGCGGGTACTGCTCGCAATCCGCGCACCACGACGCGGGGATCGAGGCCGGCAAGCTCATGGCGCTCGACGACGTGCTCGAGGCGGCGAGATCGGCACAGGCGCAGGGCGCGACGCGCTTTTGCATGGGGGCGGCCTGGCGCGCACCGAAGGATCGGGACATCGACGCCATCGGCGAGATGATTCAGGCCGTCAAGGGCCTGGGGCTCGAAACCTGCGTGACGCTGGGCATGCTGCAGCCGGAACAGGCACGACGCCTGAAGGGCTTCGGTCTCGACTACTACAACCACAACCTCGATACGTCGCCGCAGTTCTACGCCAGCGTCGTCACGACGCGGACCTACGAAGATCGCCTGAACACGATCGCGCAGGTGCGCGCCGCGGGCATCAACGTGTGCTGCGGCGGCATTCTCGGCCTCGGGGAATCGCGCGCCGATCGCGTCGCGTTGATTGCCCAGCTTGCCGCGCTGGATCCTCACCCCGAGTCGGTTCCGGTGAACAACCTGATCCCGATCCCGGGCACGCCCCTCGGCGATGCGCAACCCGTGGATCCGTTCGAAATCGTGCGGACGGTGGCCGCGGCCCGCATCACGATGCCCGGGGCCGTCGTCCGCCTGACGGCGGGGCGCGAGAACATGAGCGACGCGGTCCAGGCCCTGTGTTTCTTCGCCGGCGCCAATTCGATCTTCCAGGGGGAGCGCCTGCTCACCACGGACAATCCGACGCTGGCGCGCGATCGCGCGCTGCTGTCGACGCTCGGGCTGGAGGAAAGCAATTGACCGATCGCGAGCCCGACTTTCGTATCGCGCATCTGGCCGATCATCCGTGGCTGATACCGGATGTGGCGCAATCGCAGCAGCGCGAATTCGGACATTTCGGCGCGGTTTCGATCGATGAACGGATGCGCCGGCTGGGTTCGGCCCTGAACACGAACCGCCTGCCCGTGTCGCTCGTCGCACTCGACACGAGCGGCACGTTGCTCGGATCGGCCAGCCTGCTTGCACAAACGATCACTCACCCGCACCTCACGCCCTGGTTGTCCACGATGGTCGTAGCGCCCCGGCATCGGCGACGGGGCATCGCATCGGCACTCGCGCTGCGTGCGCAAGCGGAAGCCGCGACGATGGGGTTTCGCGTGCTTCATCTCTTCACGGAACGCAGCGAGGCGCTGTATGCGCGGCTGGGATGGGCGCGCATCGACGACGCGACGGTGGCCGGCAGGCCCGTCGTCGTGATGCGCGCGTGCGTGTCGTCGTTCAGCGGGTGAGTGTGGCGACCGCGCGGGTGAGCGTCTGCGCCTACGCGAGACTGCCGGGTGCCAGCCGCACCACCTTCGCCGGCGCAGCCCGGAACGTCGGGCTTTGCGCATCGTTGGCGATCATGTGAGGCGTCACGTCGTGCGCGGCCAACGCGTCCGCCGATGCCCAGCGCTCGATCAGCACAAAGCCGTTCTCGTCGCCGACGACGGGATGCAGGTCGTACTGGAGGCACCCGGGTTCTGCCCGAACCGTCGGTGCCAGTCGCTCATAGGCGGCAATCTGCTCGTGACGCTTGCCGGGAAGGGTTTGAATCGAGATGACGAGCAGCAGCTCGCGTTCTTGGCTGCGGTTTTGACGTTCGACTTCGTTCATGGCGACTCCTGGCTGGTGTGCGTGATGCCGACGAACAAGCGGGGTGCCGTAAACGCGAAAAGCCCCGTCGCTGCCGGCGGGGCTCCTGGTGCATGCAACCGCGACGATTACCGCGTGCGCATTCCGGACGACCCGCCGTTGGCGATGGTCGTCGTGGTAATGACACTTGCGAGGGGAATCGGATCGCGCTGCATGAACGCAAGGTAACGCGATCGGCCGGGGCGCGTCAACCGCACCGGTTCTCGATCCATCGCGTCAGCGACGGAAGATGAATTCGAGATCGGTCGCGTCGCCGACCTTGAATTCGTACGTGCCGACGCGCTTGAAACCGGCCTTCTCGTAGAAGGCGATGGCCTTCGCGTTGCCGGACCACACGCCGAGCCATACCGGGCCGGGGCGTTCCGTTGCCAGATAATCCAGTGCGGAGTCGAACAACGCGCGCCCGGCGCCGGTCCCTTGCGTCCCCCGTCGAAGGTAGATTTGACGGATCTCCCCCGAACCGTCGGCCACTTCCGGGTGCGGGAGCTTGCATGGCCCCGCGTGGGCATACCCCACCAGCTGGCCGTCGTCGCTTTCGGCGACCCACGTACGGCACTCGGGATCGTTGAGCTGGCCCGTGATCGTTTCGACCGAGTAGGTCTCGGCCTCGTACGCAGCCAGATCCTTCGGCGGGTAGTCGATGCCGAATCCGTCGTGCAGAAAGGTTTCGCGAAACGTGTCGCGCTTCAGTTCGGCAAGCGGGATGGCATCGGACAGGGTGGCAACGCGGATCAACATGGAGGCGGGTTCGGTTCGTCGGTCGGGCAGACAGTTTATCCCGGGTGACGAGAGGTTTGCGATCGCCTGGTTGACCTGCGTGCGCGGCGTGCAAAGGGCTTTTGCGCTCGACCTTGATCACCCGCACGGCATTCATGCGGATGCCGGTGGTTGACCGCCGACGGACATGCTAGGATTTCCGACAAATAACTTCGGAGACTGCCATGCCGTTCATCTGCGAAAACGTTGAATGCCGCGCCGTGCTCGCGCGTGGGCAGGTCAGGCCCCATCAAGAGGACGGGGGGTGGTGCTTCTACTGCCCGGACTGCAAAGCCAGGAACGAGTTGATGCATGTCGACGGGGCCGGCGGCGCCGTCGAGCTGGTTCAGCCGGAGCGAGCCAGCCCTCCGCATAAGGTCGTTGCGACGGCTCGACCGCTGGAGGATGGCAAATACGCGGCGCAGTTGAGCGTTCAGCGGGCGCTCGCCGTGAGAGGAACGTACGCGGCCGAAGAGCACTGGGATCAGCTCGGTGTATTCGGCGACGAACAGGAAGCCGTCGCGCACGCGAAGTCGTTCGCCACCGACCTGTTGCAGCGAGCGGCATAGTCGCCCCATTCGATGCTGACGGGCCGTGCAGGTCGCGATCGTTCGCGACGGGCCTCATCGCTTGTCCAGCACGGCGATACAGTCGATTTCCACGAGGAAGTCCGGATTCGGCAATGACGCCACGATAGCGGTACTTCGGGCCGGGAATTTCCCGGCCTGGAAGTATCCCGAGTAAATGCGGTTCATCTCCTTGAAGTCTTCACGCCGCACCAGCATCACATCCACCTTCACCACGCGATCCCATCCCGTGCCCGCGGCCTTGAGGATGCCCGTGACGTTCTCCATCGCCTGATTCATCTGTCGGCTGAAGTCGCCGACGGCGAGCTTGCCGTTCCGGTCATAAGCGGGAATGCCCGAAACGAACAGAAGATTGCCGGCTTTGACGGCCGGGGCGAGCGGTACGGGGATCGTGTACTGGTCGGCGGCCTGCACATATTCCAGCGGTGCTCGTGCGGAAGCGGCTTGCTGACCGAGGGGGGGCGTGCAGCCGCATAGAAGGAGGCCGGATCCGATGAATCCGGCAACAAGGCAGCGCGTTCGCATCGTGTTTTCTCCCGGGATCGGTCCTGTGCGCGATCCGGCAGTGGGGACGCTGCGAGACAGCGGATCGTGAACTCCTCCAAACAGTTTAGGAAATCGAAGCACGAACGGTTAGGCCCGCCGTGCGGGATGGCTTCGTATCGCGAAGCACGGATTGCCGGCGCGCCGTTTGTCCTACGAAACAGCCGCCCGACGATCGGCGTCGACAAGTCGAGAACGTGAAGAAGGGGCGTCGTGCATTCGCGCATGGCGCCCCTTCGCGTTTTCCGCTTTCGTCGGTCAGTTATAGATATCGAACGAGAAATACTTCTTCGCGATTCGCTGGTACGTGCCGTCCTGGATCAGGCTCGCGAGCGCCTGGTTGATCTGCGTGCGCAGCGCGTCGTCGTCCTTGCGCACGCCGATCGCGGACCCCACGCCGAGCGTCTTCGGATCGTGCAACGGCGGCCCCGCGAACGCGAAGTTCGCGCCCTTCGCGGTTTTCAGGAAACCGAGGTCGGCCTGCACCGACGATTGCAGCGATGCGTCGAGCCGCCCCGACAGCAGGTCCTGGTAGACGAGATCCTGAGTCTGGTACGTGCGGACGACCACGCCCTTCGGCTCCCAGTACGTGCGCGCATACGTCTCCTGCGTCGAACCCTGCTCGACGCCGACGCTCTTGCCCTGCAGCGATTCGGGCGTCGGCTGCAGGTTCGCGCCGCGCCGCGCGACGAGCCGGGGCGGCACGTTGTTGATCTTGTCCGTGAACGCGATCTGCGCGAGGCGCTTCTCGGTCACGCTCATCGACGACAGCACGCCGTCGAACTTGCGCGCCTTCAGCGCCGGGATCATCCCGTCGAATGCGTTCTCGACCCACACGCAGCGCACCTTCATCCGTTCGCAGATCGCGTTGCCGAGATCGATGTCGAAGCCGACGAGCTTGCCGTCGGGCGCGAGCGATTCGAACGGCGCATAGCTGGGGTCGACGCCGAGGCGCAGGACCGCCGGATCCTTCGCGGCGGCGACGCTGGCCGTCAGCGCGAGCGCAACGGCCAGAACGAGCTTTTTCATGACTGTCTCCATGTTTGATGTTCGATCTTCGATCGATGTGGTTGGTCGTAATGCGAATCAGCGGCCGTCGGGCGTGACTACCCGCACCCGGCCATGCGCGGGCGGCTGGACTGTGCGCCGGACGCGGCCGGCGAAAAGTCCGGATTCGAAAGGGGGCGTTAGCGGGCGGCGCCGGTGATGCGCGCCATGCTGTGCCGGTAGCCGGCGGGCGTGAACGCGGCGTTCAGCGTGGCCATCGCGGCGATCACGCCGAGATGCATCCACCACGCGATCGCGAAGCCGCCACCCGCGTCGCGCAGCCAGCCGATCAGCCAGGGGCTCGCCGCGACGGTCAGGAAGCCGATGCCCTGCACGAACGCGGCGAGCGCGCCCGCGAGCCGCGCATCGGGCAGGTGGTCGAGCGTGACGATCAGGCTCATCGAGAAGAAGCCGCCGAGACCGAGGCCGACGCTCGCGACCCACAGCCACGGCGCGAGCGCGGGCAGCGTCGCGAACCCGGCGAAGCCGGCCGCCTGCAGTGCGAGCGTGAGCCACAGCACGGCGCGGCGGTCGGGCGAACGCTTCGCGAGCATCGGCATCGCGAGCGCGCCGGTCGCCTGGAACAGTGCCATCCACGCGAGCAGGTTGCCGCTCGCTTGCGGACTCATGCCGATGCTGCGGTAGAACGCGGGCAGCCACGCGACGAGGCTGGCGTAGCCGCTGTTGCTAAGCCCGAAGAACAGCGCGAGCTGCCACGCGCGCGGAATGCGGGCGAACGCGAGGATCGGCGCCGACACGGCCGTTGCGGGCACGGCGTCGCGCGGTGCCTTCGCGCGCCACAGCGCGAGCGTGACGAGCGCGGGCACGGCCCACACGGCGAGATAGGAAGGGCGGCGTGTGTGG
>NZ_JAAGPM010000188.1:0-12064 GCF_017104865.1 Burkholderia sp. Ac-20349 | reverse complement strand
CCGCGCACATCCGACGAGTCGGCGACGGACGAGCCCGCTGCACGGGCAGGGCAGTCCGACACCGATAAAATTGCAACTAACGGTCAAGCCGCGCGGCACCTGCCGATGGGCTCGACCACGCCGGCCCGCGATCCGGCACGCGCCGGCCGCATCGAGCGCCGCCGCGATGCTGCCGGTGCCGAGCGCGACGATCAGCCCCGGCGCGCCGCCGTGTGCGCCGACGACGGTCGTATATGCATCGCTCTCGACCGCCAGCGCGCCGAGCGGCGCCTGCGCGCGGAACGCGGCCAGCCATGCCGCATTGTTGACGCCCGCGAGCCCGCAACCGAGCGCGCACTGCGACCAGTTGAATGCGAGACCGGCCTGGGTGAACGCGTCCGCGCAGGCCGCACCGATCGATGCCCACGCGCGCTCGATGCCGAGCCCAAGCCCCGACGGGCCGCCGCGCCCCTGCGCGAGTTCGCGCCCGTGCCGGTCGGCCAGCACTGCGCGCGTACCCGTGCCGCCGCCGTCGATGCCGATCGCAAAAAGTAATGCCGCCATGCCTTCATCCCGCTGATTCGAACAGGCGCCAAGCTTAACCGGATCGGCGCCGCGCGCCCATCTGCCGTTCGGCCGGTTGTCCCGCGAAAAGGGCTTACGCTATGCTGACGCGTTCGAGTCGATACTGAAAACGAGGCAGACGATGTCGCAGCGGTGCAACTGGGTGAAGACGGAAGCGGACGCTCACTATCACGATACCGAGTGGGGCGTGCCGTCGCACGACGATCGCCACCTCTTCGAAATGCTGATCCTGGAAGGGGCGCAGGCCGGGCTGTCGTGGTCGACGATCCTGAACAAGCGCGCGGGCTATCGCGAGGCCTTTGCGGATTTCGACGTCGATGCCGTCGCGCGCTTCACACCGAAGCGCATCGAGAAACTGCTGGAGAATCCCGGTATCGTGCGCAACCGCGCGAAGGTCGAGTCGGCGGTCACCAATGCGCGCGCCGTGCAGCGCATTCGCGAAGAGCACGGGTCGCTCGCCGCGTTCCTGTGGTCGTTCGTCGGCGATACGCCGATCCAGAACGCGTGGCAGTCGTACCGCGACGCCCCCGCGTCGACCGAACAGTCCGACGCGCTCAGCAAGGCGCTGAAGGCGTACGGCTGCAAGTTCGTCGGCTCGACGATCTGCTATGCGCTGATGCAGGCCACCGGCATGGTCAACGATCACGAGGTCGGCTGCCCGTGCCACGCGCAATGCGCGGCGCTCGGCGGCAAGCAGCCGGCACGCCGGCGCAACGCGGGCTGACGGCGCGGCGCGCACCGGAGCCGTCACGGCCTCGGGATTTTCCCGGCCCCCAAAAGCAAAACGGCGGAGCGGCTTCTTTCGAAGCACGCTCCGCCGTTTCGCGGCAAACCGTCAGACGCTCTTAGTGGAGCTTCTTCGGCAGCATCTGGCTGCGCAGGCGCTTGTGCAGGCGCTTGACGGCTGCTGCCTTCTTGCGCTTGCGGACTGCGGTCGGCTTTTCGTAGGACTGGCGCTCGCGCAGTTCAGCGATCAGGCCATTTTTTTCGATAGCACGGCGAAAGCGGCGAATCGCCACTTCGAACGGCTCGTTTTCTTTCAGAAGAATCGTCGTCATGTCGTTCCTAAATTGCTTAAACGGTCAAAAACGTAGCGGCCAAGCGCCACGCACCGGCCATCCGAGCGTCCCCACAAACAGGCGAAACGAGCGGAAATACGGCCTCGGAGGCCGGAAAAGAGAGGCGGAAAGCACCGCGAGTACGCTTCACAAGCCGCGTGCAGCGCCGCGTTTGACTGCCAGCAGACATGCCGAAAACGGCAGAGGCGTGACAGAAATCTCAATTCAGCCCGCCATCATAGCAGGGAATCACAGACAAAACCACCCTTTTGTCGCTTGCGTGTGCACAGCGTTGCGACTGCGTGCCGGAGCCGGCCGCCATCCTGTTTCTGCCCCCGTTTCATTCGGCATCGCGCCGGGCCCGTCCGAAATGACAAAGAAGGATAAAAAATCGGGCCGAATCTCAACGTGCCCCTCAAGTTTTGTTTTGGTGCGCCGAAATCCTGCTCTGAGGCGGCCAGCAATGAACGAGTGCTTCCGCCGACGCCAAAACGGCTTTCCAGGGCTTTCGGCTTAAACAGGAGAATTTCCATGCTCGGAATTAACAGCAACATCAACTCGCTGGTTGCACAGCAGAACCTCAACGGCTCGCAGAACGCCCTGTCGCAGGCAATCACCCGCCTGTCGTCGGGCAAGCGCATCAACAGCGCAGCAGACGACGCAGCCGGCCTCGCGATCGCAACCCGGATGCAGACGCAGATCAACGGCCTGAACCAGGGCGTGTCGAACTCGAACGACGGCGTGTCGATGATCCAGACCGCGTCGAGCGGCCTGTCGCAGATCACGTCGAGCCTGCAGCGTATCCGCCAGCTGGCCGTTCAGGCATCGAGCGGCTCGCTGTCGACCAGCGACCAGCAAGCGCTGCAACAGGAAGTTTCGCAGCAGATCTCCGAAGTGAACCGTATCGCTTCGCAGACGAACTACAACGGCAAGAACCTGCTCGACGGGTCGGCCGGTAACGTCAGCTTCCAGGTCGGCGCGAACGTCGGTCAAACCATCACGCTGAACCTGACGCAAAGCGTCTCGGCAGCAAGCATGGGCACGGGCCTGCCGACGAACGGCGCGACGCTCGGCCAGCTCACGGGCCTGAGCCTGACGAGCGCCGGCGCAGCGACGACCGGCACGCAAACGCCGTCGATCACGACGATCAACATCCTGTCCGACGGCCAGGGCGGCTTCAAGTTCACCGACCAGAACAACCAGGCACTGGCTAGCGGCGCGGTCACGAGCCTGTTCGGCGCCAATACGGCCGGCGCGGGTACGGCACTTTCGCTGACCCCGGTGGCAACCGGCGCACTGGGTTCGATTACCAGCACGCCGGCGGCAGCATCCGCCGCGACGACCAGCTCGGTTACCGCGATCAACGCCACCAACGCGGGGAACGGCTCCACCGTAGCCGGCCGCGCGGCCGCTGGCACCGCGCTTGGCACGATCACCGGCCTCAGCCTGGATTCGAACGGCGGCTTTATCGCCCCGAACGAGTCGGGCGCAACGATCACGTCGATCTCCGTGCTGTCGGACGGCGCTGGCGGCTTCACGTTCCAGGATCAGAACGGCAACGCACTGGCGGCCGGCGTCACCAGCAAGGTGTTCTCCATCACCGCTGCGACGACGACGGCCGGCGCTTCGCTTACGCTGAATGCCACCATCGGCTCCGCGACGACCAACGCGACGACCCAAGGCCTGGCTGCGCAAAGCGCAATCAACTCGACCAACCTCGCCAACGTGCCGCCGCGCGTCGCCGACATCAACATCAGCACGACGGCCGGCGCCAACCAGGCAATGGAATCGATCGACAACGCGCTGGCCACGGTGAACAACATCCAGGCAACGCTGGGTGCTGCACAAAACCGCTTCACCGCGATCAGCACGACGCAGCAAGCGCAAGCGACCAACCTGTCGCAAGCCCAGTCGCAAATCCAGGACGCGAACTTCGCACAGGAAACCGCGAACCTGAGCAAGGCACAGGTGCTGCAACAAGCAGGCATCTCGGTGCTCGCACAAGCGAACTCGCTGCCGCAGCAGGTCCTGAAGCTCCTGCAGTAATCGCTTCACGGCGTCTCGCCCGGGGCCCCGCGCAACGCATCGCGCGGCGCCCCGGGCGCTTTGGCTTGCGCGATTCGGCTGCCTGAATCGCGACAACCCAAAGCCTTCGCGCAATACGCATTCGATCACCAGATACGCATCGCTCATCCCAGGCACGGAGTCGTCACATGTCCACCGTCAACACCAATACGTCCAGCGCCAATGCGAACAGCGCGCTTCAGCAAGCTGCGCAGTCGATCATCAGCGGCTCGACCGGCAACTCGACGATGGACGTCAACTCGCTCGTGACGGCGCTCGTGAATGCGAAAACGGCCGGCCAGACCTCCGCGCTGACCGCCAAGCAAACCACCGACAACACCCAGATTTCCGCGTTCGGCACGCTGTCTTCCGCGCTGAGCGCGCTGCAGGCGAGCCTGACGACGCTCTCCAACGGCTCGCTGCAGAGCACCTTCACCGCGACGCCCAGCGGCAACGGCCTCACCGCGACGGCCGGCCAGGGCGCGGTCGCCGGCACCTACAACGTGAACGTCACCCAGATCGCCGCGGCCCAGGCGTTGTCGTCCACCGGCTTCGCCGATCCGACCAAGGGCCTCGGCAACGGCACGCTGGCCCTGTCGCTGGGCAAGCAGTCGTTCTCCGTCAACATCGACAGCTCGAACAACACGGTGGCGGGCATCGCGGCCGCGATCAACGGCGCATCCGGCAACCCGGGCATCACGGCGACAGTCGTCACCGGCACCGACGGCGCCCACCTCGTGCTGAGCTCGGCGGCCACCGGCGCGTCCAACACGATCAGCGTCGCGGTCAGCAACCTGAGCGGCGACGCCGGGCTGTCGAATCTCGGCGTCAAGTCGGTTCCCGGACAGAACGGCGGCCCGTCGACCTTCACGTCGGCCAACAGCAGCGCCGCGTGGACGCAGAGCACCGCGGCCCAGGATGCCGCCTTCTCGATCAACGGGATCAGCGCAACGAGCTCGACCAACACGGTCACCAGCGCGATCGCCGGCGTCACGCTGAACCTGACGTCGGCCGCGGTCGGCGCCGCGCAGGCCCAGACGCTGACAATCGCATCCGACACGAAGTCGCAGGCAACCGCGATCAACAACTTCGTGAACCTCTACAACACGCTCGTCACGACGATGGGCACGCTCACCCAGTTCACGGCGGGGGCAGCGACGCAAGGCCCGCTGCTCGGCGACTCGACGCTGAGCACGGTCAAGAACACGCTCGCGTCGCTCGTGACGCAAGGCGTGAAGAGCGGCAGCTCGACGATCACGCTGTCGTCGATCGGCATCACGCTGCAAGCCGACGGCACGCTGCAGACCGACAGCACCAAGCTCAATACCGCGCTGCAGAGCAATCCGGCCAGCGTCGCCGCGCTGTTCAACTCGACGAACGGCGTCGGCGCGCAGATGTCGACGGCAATCAACAACTTTACGAAGACGGGCGGCCTGATCGACCTGCGGACGTCCGCGCTCAACGCCGACCTGAAGAGCATCGCGCAACAGCAGACGACGCTGTCGAACTACGCGACGCAGCTGACGAACCAGTACCAGGCACAATTCACCGCGCTCAACACGCTGATGGCGACGATGAACAACAATTCGCAGTACCTGACGCAGCTGTTCGGCGGCCAGAACAGTGCCGGCGCGATGTCGAACAACAAGTAACCGACGCGAATGGAATCGACCATGGAACAGCACGAACTGATCGCGCGTTTGAATGCGCTGACCGACGACATCGAGCACGCGACCGCAATGGCCGACTGGACGGAAGTCGCCCGCCTCGCGGAAGTCCGCTCGCCGCTCGTCATGGCGCTGACCCCTGACCAGCCGCCGGAAGGCATCGCCGCCATTCGCCGCATTCAGGCCAGCAACGAAAGCGTCGTCGCCAACGCGCATCGCGCCCAGCGCGAGCTCACCGACGAGTATCACGTCGCGATGGGCCGCGTGCAGGCCGTCGGCGAGTATCACGACATGGCACGCCTGTAAGAACGCCCAGCGCATCGCCTGCGGCGATACGCACCCACGAACAACAAGCACTACACGCCGAAGTGAGGGCGTGCTCGTTCGACTCGTGCCCGCCTTGTGCGGGCATTTTTTTGTCTGGTCGATCCAGCGCGCGCCGACGACCGTACGCGCAGCCGAATACGACACGCGCCGCCCCACCACCCGCGCTCAGTTACTCGACGAACACCCGCCGCAGCTGCTCGAACTGCACGACGAACCAGAACTGCACGAACTCGACGAACTGCAGCTCGACGACGAGCAAGTGCTGTCCGACGCATCGAACGAACTGCCGCTGCCCGCTTTCCCGGCGACCAGCGACGACATCCGCGACGCGGCCTGCACGGATTGCGAATACACCGACCATGCGGTGCCGGCCAGCGCGGCCGTGCCGAACAGCGCGGCCGTCCACAGCAGCGGGTCCGGATCGCCACGTTCGCGATCCTGCGCCTGTTGCGTGGCCTGCGTATCGGGCGTGGGTCGCGGGTCGCGTGCGGCCCGTGGATCGTGCGCGATCCGGCGCGCGAGCAGCGCGGCGCGCCCCGCAGCCGTCGCCCCGCCGCGCCCGAAGCCGGTCAGCCGCCGCGCGACGATCCGGTACGCGACCGCGAACACCACCATGCAGACGGCAAGCAGCAGCACGGGCCGCCCGCGGCTCAGGCCGATCGCGAGTTTCGCTGCGCCGATGCCCAGCACGATCAGCACGATTGCACGCGCGGCCATGCGCGACGCGCGCATCTCGCCGGGTGCCCAGAGCCAGCCCTGCGCGCGCATCCCGTCGACGACCTCCTGCGCGTACCCGGCGAGCCGGTCGCGGAACAGGTCGTAGCGCGCAATGCCGGACGGCCGCTCCTTGAGCCACGCGCAGTGGTCGTCATGCCGGCCTGCACGGTCCAGGTCGGCGATCCGCACGTAGCCGCCGTGTCCGGGGACCGCCCACAAGTCGACCGCGCCCGCGTTTGCGAGCGACATCGTCACGACTTGGGCGACCCGTGCTTCGCCGCCGGTGAGATAGGCGACTTCGTCGGTGCTCAGGTCGGCCGACGCCTTGCGCGTGCTCCCGCCCCACCGGCGGCGCCGGAACTCGATCGCCTGCAGCACCATGATCAACAACAACGCGACGACGCACGCCGGCACATAGAACGCAAGAAACTGCGGGCCCGCGTAGTTCAGCACGTTGAAGTCCTGCGCCGATGCGCAGGTCGCGGCGACGCTCGCGGCGGCCGCCGGCCATACGAGCTTCGGCAACCGGTCGCGCCAGGTCCTGCCTGCCGGCGGGGCGGTCGGCGAATCCGCCTTCTGCGCCCCGCTCACGGCTGACGGTTCCGGCCGCGGCGCTCCGGACGCGTCGCGCAGGCCGGGCGGCGGCGGCCAGATCGACTCGGGCGGCTCGCAACCGAACAGCCGGCGATAGCTGTCCAGCGTGTCGCGGTAACGCTGCGCGTACACGGCGGCCTCGTCCGGCGCACCCGTGCCGGGCATGTGATGCAACCGCGTGCGCAGCACGCCGGCGCAGAACACGTCCCAGTATTCGAGCGTGTATTGCAGGTGGAAATGCCACGCGGCGTCAACCGCGACCGACGGCGTGACCGGGTGTCCGGCCGCTTGCGCGAGAAACGCGAAGCGCTTGTATTCGTCGATCACGGCCAGCGCGTGCGCCTGCGACCAGCCTTCGGCTTCGGCCAGGCGCCGGCTGTACGGCAGCGGCGCGTTCGGGTCGTCGGGGGAATAGGCGTCGAGACGCGCGAGCAGCGCCTGCTGCGCATCGGTGAGCGCACGGACATCGACTGCGGTCAAGGTAGACGGAATGGCAGCCATCGGGAGTCGGCGCGATGCGCGGACGGCCGCCGCGATCGACGCTTGGAGTTGTCGTTGCGGGCAATTCTCGCACAACGACGAGGCAACACGACACCGGCACGCCGGCCGCGTCCGGGGCATCAGGCGCGTTTGCCGCGCCGCGCGTCAGAAATCGAGTTGCGCGAGCGTGATGCCGAGCGCGGCCGCGATCTTCCTGCGCACCGACTTGCGCAGCTTCTCGCGCTTCTCGCGTTTCGCGTAGTCCGACCGACTGATGCCGATCCGCTGCGCGACCTCGGCCCGCGTCAGCCCGAGATATTCGCGCCACGCGCGTGCGGGCGAGCTGCCGTCGAACACGGCGCGCGTCACGACCTCATGCGGAACCGGGTCGCGCGTAACCCGTTGCTGCGCGACATAGTCGGCGTACGGAATCACGACGAAGGCCGGCGTACCGTCCGGCCCGTTGATGAATTGAACGGGGAGTGATTGGCTCATGTGGTGATCGCCGCCCGCGAGGCGACGCGGCTATTTCTCGTTTCGATCGACATTTTCAATCAGCGCCTTCAGATAGGCTTCGAGCACGTCGAACCGGACCAGCGAATGGTTGCGCCGGGTCGGATGCGCATACGATGCCGCCCTGACCGCTTCGGGCAGATTGGGCCTCAGCCACACGTCTGCATATTGCAGGCGGGCGTAGCGTTCGCCGTCCACCTCTTCCAGCACCATGTGCCCGCGCCACGGGTATTCATTGAAGATTCCCGACACCTTGTGGACAAACAGCAGTCCACATTCACCGACCTCGAGCGCGAGGTTGCCCCAGGTCATCGGCCCGCTGTAGAACTGCAACACCGTGCCGAGATGGTCCGGCGTGATGCCATGACGGCAGGAATAGATGTGCTGCACCGTTGCGCGCAACACGTGGGGACTCGGCGAGTCAATCACGGAAACGGCCACGAGGTCGTGGCTGTTGACCGGCATCAGTAGCGGTTGCATGCGGTTCTGCGCGTTCGTCGGTTCGAAGCCCTGAAGTCCGGAATACTCAAGCATCTTCATCCGGTGTGCAAGACCGAAAATTGCCGCACAACAGACACCCATCGGCCGGAAACAGCAAACGCGAAAACGATGATGCGGTGAAACTGCCGCGAGCCTAAATGGGCGTGACGCGGCTTTGGCGGGGGGCGAACAAGTCGGCTGAAGGTGAGCCAGATAAGGAAATCTGCGGGCGATGAAGGACACTTCGCTCTTTCACCGTGCCGCGTGCGCGTACCATACGAAAGAGCAAGCGTGGCACTACACGATGTGCGCGATCACCGCGCCGGAAGGATGCCTGGATGCATGTGAAAAGGTAGTCTCAATAAACTTTTGGCCGAGAACAAGAATGCAACCGACCTACATATCTGTTGGGAAGCTGTTTGGGGATCAGGTGCGGCATACGGTCCCGCTGTTTCAACGTCCGTACGTCTGGGCGCGCGAGGAGCAGTGGGAGCCCTTGTGGGAAGACATCTCCGGCCTGCTCGACCGGATCGAGCGTCGAGCCGACGGGGCAAGTGTCGCAGGGCATTTTCTCGGGACAGTCGTACTTGAACAGACGCCGAATGCGACAGGCAGCCTGCCCCGCCGTGAGGTCATTGACGGACAGCAGCGCCTCACCACGCTGCAGCTCGTGCTCAAGGCAGCAGAGCATGCGCTATCTCATGCACTCGAAGGCGCAGACGAATCCCAGCGCAAGCCGATTAACGTTGCCCATCGCCAGATATCTCCGCTGACGACGAATCCCGGGTGGTCCACCGAGGATGAACAATACAAGGTGTGGCCGACCAATGAAGACCGGGCACCCTTCATGTCGGTTATGGACTCCGCCGCCTCGGACGCCTGGACGAAGCCAGCGAGTCGGATGGCGGAAGCTTACGCGTATTTCCGAGCGATGTTCCAGACTTACCTGTCGGGACAAGACATAGGTCAACGCGCACAACGATTCGCGGCGGCGCTCAAAGACCATCTGCGCCTAATCGTTCTCGACCTCGACACCGAAGACGAACCGCAAGCCATCTTTGAAACGCTAAACGCGCACGGTACGCCGTTGCTCCCTGCGGACCTGATCAAGAACTGGCTGCTGTGGGAAGCAAACCGTCAGCATCTGAATATCGCTCCACTGTATGAGTCACACTGGAAGCAGTTTGATCGCGACCACGGATACTGGCGAGCGCGCGTTGGTGTCGGCCACGCTGCGCGCGCGCGAATCGACACGTTTTTGCAAAACTGGCTATCGAAGGAAACTCTCGAGCAGGTTTCGCCGAAGCATCTCTATGATCGCTTCCTCCGGTACATGACAGTGCTCAAAAAGCAGTCTCCGGGCGAAGTCATTAATGTGGCCCATCTCATGAGTGGCATCAACTCTGATTCGGTGCGATATCAGCGCATTACTGAAGCCACTGGAACAACGCGCTTTGATGCCTTTCTGCGCCGGCTCGCAGTGCTGGATGTGATTGTGTTCCAGCCGCTGCTGCTCGCGATCATGGGGCGTGCAGGCATCACGAGTGCCGATCTGGATAACGTCGCAATCGTGATGGAGAGCTATCTCGTCCGCCGCATGATTTGCGGTATGCAAACGCGTGGTGCGGGATCGTTGGCGCTGAGCTTGCTGAGAGTCGTCGATCAGGTTCCTGAAGGGAAGCCCGTCGCTGAGGCCGTGGAGGAGCATCTGCTGAATGCCACAGGCTCTGACCAGTGGCCCAACGACACAATGTTCCGTCAGGAATGGATGACCCGCCGCTTTTATAACGGGCTACGTCGCGATCGCGTGAGCATGGTACTGCAGGCGCTTGAGGAGGCGTATCAAAAGTCGACCTCCAGCAAGGCAGAGCCGCTGCTAACGTTCGATTTTTCCCAGTTGGAAATCGAACATGTAATGCCGCAGAAGTGGCAAGAGCACTGGCCGTTGATTGATGGGCAAACAGCTGACGGACGTGACATCATCGTGCACAGGGTCGGCAATCTAACGCTAGTCAGCAAGAAATTGAACCCGGCGCTCTCGAACGCGCCGTGGGTTTCGGCAGCTAGTGGAAGGTCGAAGCGGGAAGGGTTGGAGGAGCATAGCAAGCTCGAACTGAATAAGCGCTTACTCAAACAGAATGCAACCTGGGATGAGGCCTCAATTTCTCAGCGTGCGGGAGACTTATTCGAGCAGGCAATTATCTTGTGGCCGATTCGTGAGAAGCGTGACATTGAGACACCAGTCATCACCAGCGCGAGCAGCTTGCAAAGCAGCGCAGCGGCTGCAGTGTTCACTGCGGAAAACGCAACCTCTAGGCCCGCAGGCGAGCATGCCGTTGAGACGGGCTCTTCGTTCCAGGTTACGTTGCAGCTCACCTATTTCAACATGGGATTCTTCAACGTCTCGGTAGATGCCCAACATCTGTTCCCGGCGCAGGGCGGCATTGTGAAGATCATCTGTGGCCCGGAGCATTATCAGGTTGACGGGCGATTTGACCGCTCAACGAACACCAATGGAACACCGCGCATTTTCGGCTATACCCCGTTGAAAAACTGGTTCCAGCGGAATCTCACCCCGATGGAAAAGTTTCTGGTGGAAGTGATCGGTCCGTCGACAATCATATTGAACAAGGTGTAACGACGGGTCTTTCGATTGGCCCATCCCCAGTTGGCGACGACCTTGCGTGCCAGCGCTTCGCTGCGCGCTTTGGGTGTCGAATCCGCGTCGCCCCATTCTTTCAGAATTGTATTTTTTTGCAGCGGAGCTGCCCCCATGGCGTACCCCAAAATCAAAATTGAGGAAGAACCAATTTGAGGGACACCGCCAGACACATGCGCCCGCCGCCAGCATTTCTAGGACCTACTGTACTTTCCCCAGACGCAAATTTCCCGCAACGCCTTAACTGGCGGGGGCTTTCAGGATTTCAGGGAATTTCTACGGAAGACGAGATGGCGCGCCCGGCTGGGATCGAACCAGCAACCCCTGCCTTCGGAGGGCAGTACTCTATCCATTGAGCTACGGGCGCCTGTGACAATGAAGCGACCCCAATATACAGGCCACCCACGATTGGCAAGACGGCAAGGATACCCGGTTTCCCATGACGCGTCCACCTTGCCCGACGAATCCCCGCCGGACCACGCTGCGTGCGGGTAAACACGCGCCATCGCACCGCTCGCCGTGATGTAAACGTTCCGTCTATAATCGACCGGGCTTCATTGGACTGCCATTTGCCGTTGCACCGCGCTCACAATTCCTAATCACGGAGACGAGGCAAGCATGAGCGAAGCACCCCACGAATCTCCCGTCAAAACTCCCGGGCAGCTGATTGCCGTCATCATCGCGTCGTTCGCGATTCCGATCATCCTGATCGTCCTGTTCGCCAATTACGCGAACCATGCGTTCCGTTCCGGCGCCGGCACGGACGCGCTATCCGACCAACAGGTCGCCGCACGCATCGCCCCGCTCGCGAAGGTCGACGTGAAGGACGCCAACGCGCCCCGCACGTACAAGACCGGCGAGGAAGTCTACAAGGCCGTCTGCGTGACCTGTCACGGCACAGGCGCCGCCGGCGCGCCGAAGTTCGGCAACAAGGACGACTA
>NZ_JAAGPM010000187.1:0-233 GCF_017104865.1 Burkholderia sp. Ac-20349 | reverse complement strand
AAAAAAAAAAAAAAATTAATACTGTGATTTAGAGTCATAAGTAGAAAAAGAAAATCACACTATTACATAACAATGGTTATGATTTGCAGAGTTACTGCACCGTATTCTGTTCATATCACTTTCAGGTTCATGTGACCCTGCACAGATACACAGTATATGTCGGCTATGATGTACAACAACATGTCGACAGTCGTGCTGACGTCTACTTGCACTATTATATGTGCATTAGACGA
>NZ_JAAGPM010000186.1:0-12766 GCF_017104865.1 Burkholderia sp. Ac-20349 | reverse complement strand
CCGCCTCCGGCATCGCGATCTGCTCGGGTGCGGCGGACGACGCACCCGCCGTCGCCGCCGGCTCGGTAGCCACGGCCGGCGAACTCGCAGCCGCGGCGGCCGCCGCGGGCCGGCGCGCCGGATCGAATACGAACGACAATCCGACACTGCCGAGGATCGCGACGGTCGCGACCACCGTCGCCATCGTCACGGGTTCGCCGAGCAGCAGCGCACCGAGCGCAACCGCGACGATCGGGTTCACGTACATGCAGCTGCTCGCGATGATCGGGCTCGTGTGGCGGATCAGGTAGCCGTACGCGACGTACGCGGCCATCGTGCAGAACACCATCAGGTACAGGAACGCGAACACCGGCCCCACCATCAGGTGCTCGATGCGCTCGCCGACCAGCCACGCGACGAGCGTCGAGATCATCCCGCCGAGGCCGATCTGCAGCGACGTCGACAAAAACAGGTCGGACGGCAGCTTGAGCCGCGTCGCGAGATGCGCGCCGCCGGCCCAGAACAGGGCGCCGGCCAGCACGCAGATCGTGCCGAGCGCCGAATTCTGCGCGGCGGCACCGCCCGAATTCAGCACGACGATGCCAACCATCCCGAGCGCGACGGCCGACCACTCGCCTTTCGTGACCGGCCGCCCGGCAACCGCCGCGATCACGGTCGCGAACAGCGGCACCGTGGCCACCATCACCGCGGCCGAGCCGCTGCTGACCAGACTGATCCCGAGCGCGATCGTGCCGGACGACAGCGCGACGAGCATCGTGCCGACGATCCCCGCGTTGCGGATTTCGAGCAGCGTCGGCCATTCGGGCTTGCGCCGCAGCGCGAAGATGAACAGGCCGATCCCGCCGAGCAGGTTGCGCAGCCCCGACAGCAGCAGCGGCGGGAACGACTGCAGCGCGAAATGCAGGCCGCTGTAGGTCGAACCCCAGACGAAATAGATGAAGACGAGCGCCAGCGCCACGCGGCCGCCGCGGCTTTGCGGCAGACGGATCCGGAACGAGAAGCGGGCGAAGAAATCGAGGAGACGGTCGAGCGGCGTCATCGTGCGGCCTGCCCGCACGTCACGCCGCGTGCTCCGCTGAAAGACGCCGGCGATGCCGGCAAACGGCCCTGGCGGGACCGGGAAGGCAGAGCGAACGTGCGGAACGACATGACAGTGCGAACGGCGACGAAAAAGAACCGGCAAGCGGCGGCAGAGGGACAAAAAAAACGCGCGCAACCACTTCGGCTGCGCACGCTCGGCATTATGGCATCAAGGATTCGAAAGCATCGTCGGACCTGTCTGAAAGGATCACGAATGATGTTTCCGCGCGACATTTTCTGGCCAGCGGGCAGGTGAAATCGGGGCCGGATACGCGTCGCGCATGCGTTGCCGATTCCGCTTCGCCCCGCCATCCAGGGCAGTTCGTCCCGATCGAACCAGGCATCGGCCGAACGGCCAGTCCTGCACGCCGGCCAGCGCTTCCCCCTTGTCGTGACGGTCGACCCACGCGCCTCCCGCCCTGCGCAGCCTTCCTTCGAAACCCGCACCACCAATACAAAATTTTGTATGATTCAACCATTCTTCCGCCGAAGCCCGTTGTTTTCGTCGGCAGCGCACTAGCCGATCTTCGCGGCTTTCCGCTGCCCGCGCGACGCGAAGCAGGCCACCAGATCGACCAGGTGCAACGCGGGCTGGCGCCCGACGACTGGAAGCCGATGCGCACCGTCGGCGTCGGTGTGCGGGAAATTCGCCCGCGCGATGCGAGCGGCGCGTTCCGAATCATTGACGTCGCGACATTCGCCGACACCGTCTACGTGCTGCACTGCTTCCGGAAGCAATCGGCGCGCACGACCCGGGCCGATATCGAACTGGCCGCCCGGCGCTACCGCGCGCTGACGATGGAGAGGAAACGATGACCAACGAGCGTTATTCAAGCGTCTGGGACGCAATCGAGGGCCAGCCGGCCGAAGCCGAGAACATGAAGCTGCGATCCGAGCTGATGATCGCGCTCAAGCAGCGCATCGCGCAGCTCGAGCTCAGTCAGGCCCAGGCCGCGAAACAGCTGGGTGTCACGCAGCCGCGCGTCTCCGACCTGATGCGCGGCAAGATCAACCTGTTTGGGCTCGACGCGCTCGTGAACATGGCGGCGGCTGTCGGCCTGCGCGTCGACCTCCAGGTGCGCGAATCCGCGTGACGCGTCACATGCGATGCCCGATGCATCTCGGCACGCGCATGCGCCGCCACCGCGTGCCAGGCACCGCTCACGATTCGCTCACGATCCGCCGAACCAGTTGTACCCCTGGTCGACCCAGTAGCCACCCGGAAACGTATCGGTCACGAAGATCTCCATGATGTGCTTCGGGTTCTTGTAGCCGAGCTTGGTCGGCATCCGCAGCTTCATCGGGAAGCCGAATTCCGGCGGCAGCCGATGGCCGTCGTAGTCGAACGCGAGCAGCGTCTGCGGATGCAGCGCGGTCGGCATGTCGATGCTCTCGTAGTAATCGTCCGCGCACTTGAAGCCGACGTACTTCGCCCGCGTATCGGCACCGGCGCGCGCGAGAAACGCGCCGAACGGCGTGCCGCCCCAGCGGCCGATCGCGCTCCACCCTTCCACGCAGATATGCCGCGTGATCTGTTCCGCGTGCGGCAGCGCATACAGTTCGTCGAGCGTCCACACGCGCTTGCCCGTCACGCGGCCGGACAGCACGAGCCGATAGGTCGACGCGTCGACGTGCGGCACGTCGTCGATTCCGTAGTACGCGTTGAACGGGAACGGTCGCGTGATATCGGCTTCGGTGTAGGTCGGCGCGAGCCGCTCGCCGCTGAACAGCCACGCCTGCACGCGGTCGTTCATGCGCGACACCTTCTCGAGGAACGTGTTGACCGACGCGTCGTCCTTCAGCGTGCAGCCGGTCAGCATCGTCAGGCCGCCGATCGTCAGCATGCGCCGGTTGAACAGCCGCCGCGACGGCATCTCGAGCTCGCGGCGCACGTCGAGTTCGAGCGACTTCCGGTCGAGCGTCCAGCGCGAACCGTCGCGCTTGTATTCGGATTCCGACATGATGATTTCCTTCACCCGAAGTTGACGGGTCAGCGCCCGCGCAGCATCGCGAGCAGCGAGCGCGGCACCAGCAGTGCCATCGCGACGTGAACGACAAAGAATGCGACGAGCAGCGACATCGCCCAGAAGTGCACGACACGCGCGTTGTCGTAGCCGCCGAACAATTCGCGCAGCAGCGGAAATTGCACGGATTTCCAGATCGTGAGTCCGGACAGCACCAGCACGACGAGATCGACGATCGCGGTCAGGTAGGCGGCACGCTGCACCGCGTTGTAGACACTCAGGTCGTCGTGCGACAGCCGCCCGCCCAGCGCGGCACGGATGTCGCGCCAGATCGACGCCGGCGTGACGGGCAGCATCTTGCGCGCGAGGCGCCCCGTCGCGATCGACATCGCGAGGTAGAACAGCCCGTTGAAGACGAGCAGCCACATCGCCGCGAAATGCCATTGCAGCGCGCCGCCGAGCCAGCCGCCGATCGTGATCCCGTGCGGGAACGTGAACGGCGGATAGATCGGCGACGCGTCGTAGATACGCCAGCCGGACAGCACCATCAGGATCGCCGCGAGCGCGTTGAGCCAGTGGCTCGCGCGCACCCACAGCGGATGGATCGGGCGCGCGGGCGGCGTGGCGGCCGCGCGGCCGGTGGCAGGAACGGTTTGCATGATGAAGTCTCCCGGAATGGGTCGACGAAACGCGATGCGGGCGGGCGGCCGCCGTGCGACGCACGGCGCCGGCCGCGCCGCGTCCGCCTCCGTCAGTACGACGGCGTCATCTTGTCGCCCGACGACTTGCCCATCTCGTCGTGCGACATCCCGTCCTTCTTCATCGCGTCTTTCTTCATCGCATGCTTCTTCATGCCGTCCTTCTTCATCGCGTCATGGCCCATCGCATCCTTGGCCATCGCGTCGTGGCCCATCGCGTCCTTCGACATCGACGAACCTGGCTGCGACATGGCGTCGTTCTGCGCATACGCGCCCGTGGCGATCGTGGCAAAAGCGGCGACGCAAGCGGCAATCAGACCTTTTTTCATGACATCTCTCCAAAACATGGGTTTAAGGAGCCGAATAGACGGACGACGTCGCGGGAAATGACAGCCGCTGCGAATATTTTTTTTGAGGTCGCGCGAAAGCGCGCCATGTTGCACCGCGTCGCCACGGCCAGCCAAGCCGTGGCGCCATGCGGCGGCGACGCGCGCTGCCATTTCGACGGGCCATCGTACCGCCCGCCATGCTGCGGCCGCACCGGGGCAGCCGATCCTCTCCCGGTTGAAACCGCCGCCAAGCCAGTGTATCGTGTGCCCTGCTAACGCGGGGGTCCTGCAATGCGTTCGGTCAAACAACCGGCATTGCGGGTGAGAAATACCCTTTGAACCTGATCTGGATAATGCCAGCGCAGGGAAGCGTACGGATTTCGCCGCCATCCTTCTGACGAAATCCGCCGCCTCACCAAGCCTCGTCTCCTGCTTAGCTCGAGCCCCACATACGTCAAGGGCTCCGGGCAAGCGCCGAAGCGCCTGTCCGGCGCTCACACAGGAGATTGCATGAACGCCAATCCGAAGTTTCTGTCCGCCGACGCTCATGTCGATGCCGCGGCCGTCGCCCCGCTGCCGAATTCCCGCAAGGTTTATGTCACCGGCTCGCAGCCCGACATCCGCGTGCCGATGCGTGAAATCACGCAGGCCGACACGCCGACCGGCTTCGGCGGCGAAAAGAATCCGCCGATCTACGTGTACGACACGTCGGGCCCCTACACCGATCCGGACGCGAAGATCGACATCCGCGCAGGCCTGGCTGCGCTGCGTCAGGGCTGGATCGAGGCACGCGGCGACACCGAAGTGCTCGGCGGCCTGTCGAGCCAGTACGGCCTCGAGCGCGCGGCCGATCCGGCCACCGCCGACCTGCGATTCCCGGGCCTGCACCGCAACCCGCGCCGCGCCCAGGCCGGCAAGAACGTCACGCAGATGCACTATGCGCGCCAGGGCATCATCACGCCGGAAATGGAATACATCGCGATCCGCGAGAACCAGCGCCGCGCCGAGTACCTCGAGAGCCTGAAGGCAAGCGGCCCGAACGGCGCGAAGCTCGCCGCGATGATGGGTCGCCAGCACCCGGGCCAGGCGTTCGGCGCAGCGGCCTTCGGCGCGAACGCGCCGGCCGAGATCACGCCGGAATTCGTGCGCTCGGAAGTGGCGTGCGGCCGCGCGATCATCCCCGCGAACATCAACCACCCGGAATCCGAGCCGATGATCATCGGCCGCAACTTCCTCGTGAAGATCAACGCGAACATCGGCAACTCGGCCGTCACGTCGTCGATCGGCGAGGAAGTCGACAAGATGACGTGGGCGATCCGCTGGGGCGGCGACACGGTGATGGACCTGTCGACCGGCAAGCACATCCATGAAACGCGCGAGTGGATCATCCGCAACAGCCCGGTGCCGATCGGCACGGTGCCGATCTACCAGGCGCTGGAAAAGGTCAACGGCAAGGCTGAGGATCTGACCTGGGAAATCTTCCGCGATACGCTGATCGAACAGGCCGAGCAAGGCGTCGACTACTTCACGATCCATGCGGGCGTGCGCCTGCAGTACGTGCCGCTCACCGCGAACCGGATGACCGGCATCGTGTCGCGCGGCGGCTCGATCATGGCGAAGTGGTGCCTCGCGCATCACAAGGAAAGCTTCCTGTACGAACACTTCGAAGAGATCTGCGAGATCATGAAGGCGTACGACGTGAGCTTCTCGCTCGGCGACGGCCTGCGTCCCGGCTCGATCTACGACGCGAACGACGAAGCGCAGCTCGGCGAGCTGAAGACGCTCGGCGAACTCACGCAGATCGCGTGGAAGCACGACGTGCAGGTGATGATCGAAGGCCCCGGCCACGTGCCGATGCAGTTGATCAAGGAGAACATGGATCTCCAGCTCGACTGGTGCAAGGAAGCGCCGTTCTACACGCTCGGGCCGCTGACCACCGACATCGCGCCGGGCTACGACCACATCACGTCCGGCATTGGCGCCGCGATGATCGGCTGGTTCGGTACCGCGATGCTGTGCTACGTGACGCCGAAGGAACACCTCGGCCTGCCGAACAAAGACGACGTGAAGGAAGGCATCATCACGTACAAGCTCGCCGCGCACGCCGCCGATCTCGCGAAGGGCCACCCGGGCGCGCAGGTGCGCGACAACGCGCTGTCGAAGGCGCGCTTCGAGTTCCGCTGGGAAGACCAGTTCAACATCGGCCTCGATCCGGACAAGGCGCGCGAATTCCACGACGAAACGCTGCCGAAGGATTCGGCGAAGGTTGCGCACTTCTGCTCGATGTGCGGCCCGCACTTCTGCTCGATGAAGATCACGCAGGACGTGCGCGAGTTCGCGGCGCAGCAGGGCGTGTCGGAAACCGAAGCGCTGAAGAAAGGGATGGAAGTGAAGGCGGTCGAGTTCGTGAAGACCGGCGCCGAGATCTATCACCGTCAGTAAGCGCACGCGGTGATCCGGCGATCCTCGCCGGATCATCTCGCGATTCGCGATTTACGAAGCCCGCTTTCGAGCGGGCTTTTTTGCGCATGTCGCATGCCTGCCTGCGCACCGGGAAACCACCGGAAACAATTCATTACGAAACCGCGCGAGCCTTAACAAGTCCTTACAGCAGCGTCGGGGGGCGGCGCGTAGATTGGGTTCATGCGCGGCCGCCGGCCGGTCGCGTGTCCTCCGTTCACAACCGCAAGGACAACGATCATGAATTCGATACGGCGTATTGGGGTATGCGCGCTGCTCGTCGCGACCGTGGCCAGCCTGTCGGCCTGTGACTCGATGACGAGACGCCAGCGCGACACGGCAATCGGTGCAGGTGTCGGCGGCGTCGCCGGCGCGGCGATCGGCGGCAGCGCGCTGTCGACGCTGGGCGGCGCGGCGGCCGGTGGCATCATCGGCAACCAGGTCGGCAAGTAAGCGGCGACGCGCGCCGCGACAGTCAACCAGACGGCGTTTTCGCGGTGCGGAAGCGTCGTTTTCGCATGCGGCACCGCAACGTGACCGGCAGCCTGCACGGAAATGATCCGTTACCGTTTTGCACACCGTGTCATCGGCGCGCGGCCTAAGCTTAAGCATCTGCCGATTGCCGGCTCCGCCGGAGAGACATCATGAACAGGACCCTCGTCGCCGCGGCGCTCGCCTGCGTGACGCTCGCTGGCTGCTACTACCCGTACGGCTATTATCCTGGCGGCTATTACACGGCTGCACCGGTGCAGCCGGCCCCCGTCTACGTCGATCCGGGCCCCGCCTATTACTATCCGGCACCGGCCTATGCACCTGCGTGGGGCGGCTATTGGGGCCCGGCGCTGTCGCTCAATTTCGGCTTCGGCGGACGCGGCGGCTGGCGCCATCATTGATCGGGCGCGACCGCCGGCTGGCGGCCGCCCCGCGCCGGCAACCGGCGACATTCCCGTTTCTTGCCATTTCATCGAATCGTGAAACGACGGCGTGGTCACGGGGTGTAAGATTCTCCGCATCCGTTCCCCGCCCTTCACGATCGATGTCCCCCAAGAACGCCCTTCTGCTGACTGTGCTCGCTGCCCTGTGGGGTGCGTCGTTCCTGTTTATCCGGATCGGCGTCGTCGATCTGGGCGTCGCGCCGTTGATGGCGTTGCGCGTGGGTATCGGCGCGCTGTTTCTCGCGGGCTTCGCGCTGACGCGCTTCAAGCCCGCCGATCTCGGCGCCCGGCTGCGCCGTCATGCGTGGCCGTTGTTCGTCGTCGGCGCGCTGAACTCGGGCATCCCGTTCTGCCTGTTCGCGTTCGCCGAATTGACGCTGTCGGCCGGCGTGACGTCGGTGATCAACGCGACGACGCCGCTGTGGGGCGCGCTCGTGGCCTACCTGTGGTTGAAGGACAAGCTGTCGCTGCCGCGCGTGCTTGGCCTCGTGATCGGTTTCGCCGGCGTGCTCACGCTCGTGTGGAACCAGATCGCGAGTGCGCACGGCGAAACGGGCGCGACCGCGCTCGCCGCCGCTGCGGCGCTCGGTGCGACGCTGCTGTACGGCATCGCAGCCAATTACGCGAAGCGCAAGTTGACCGGCGTCGATCCGCTCGTCAACGCGACCGGCAGCATGATCGGCTCGACCATCCTGCTGCTGCCGTTCGCGATCGCGACCTGGCCGGCCGCACCGGTCGGCGCACACGCATGGGGCTCGGTACTCGCCCTCGGCGTGGCCTGCACGGGCATCGCGTATTTCATCTACTTCTACCTGATCGCACATGTCGGCCCCGCCCGCGCGATTACCGTGACGTTCGTGATCCCCGTGTTCGGCCTGTTGTGGGGTGCGCTGTTCCTCGGCGAACACGTGACGGCCGTGATGATCGAAGGCTGCGCGATCGTGCTCGTCGGCACCGCGCTCGCGACCGGCGCGATCAAGCGGATTCCCGGGATCCGGCCGCGCAGCGGCGAAGCGACCTGACGATTCATTCGGGCGCACGCACCGCCGTCGGTCGGGCCGTGATGCCTGACGGCCGGGCGCCAACCGTTTTCCGCCGCGCTGCGAATGGTGCCGCAGCACGGCCGGTATTCCTCTGACGGCGACATTCGCTCGCCACGTTCGCACGTCACCGCGCACCCCATGCCGCCGGATTGCCATGTGCGGCGGCGATGCCCTCTTTCACTTCGCGGTGGTCACGCGCGGCGCCGACGCCAGCCGCATACCCGTGTGCGTCTGGAGTTTCCCTGATACGCGAGCGGCCCCATTCCCGTTACACTCCGAACACTTACCCGCAGAAGGCGGCCTCGATGTCCCACGTCCTTTCGCGTCCGCCCGCGCGTGCGACTGCTTCAGCGTGGCGGCGCGCTGCCGCTCCTCCGCTCGACCCCGGGCACCGTTGACATGAAGCCCGCCCGCGATCTCTCGCTCGACTCCCTGCTCGAACGCCTCACGCCGACGCCCGGCGGCTGGCTCGCCACCTATCGCACCACGACGCTGCGCAGCGTGTTCCAGCCCGTGCTGTCGATCACGCACAAGCGGGTCGTCGGTTACGAGGCGCTGCTGCGCGTCGTCGACGCGAACGGCGCGCTGATCTCGCCCACCGCGCTGTTCGACAAGACGCGCGCCGACGCCGACGCGCTGCTGCTCGACCGGCTCGCGCGCTGCCTGCACACGGCCAACTTCGTCGCGCAGGGCATCGGCGACGGCTGGCTGTTCCTGAACGTCACGCCGCGCGTGCTCGACACGGGCCTCGTGCAGCGCGAATTCGTCGAGGCGCTGTGCCGGCATTTCGCGCTGCCGCCAAACCGCATCGTGCTGGAAGTCGTCGAACAGCCCGCGCGTGACGAAGCCGCGCTCGCCCGCACGATCGACATGATCCAGCATCGCGACTTCCTGATCGCGATCGACGATTTCGGCACAGGATTCTCGAACTTCGACCGCGTGTGGCGCGCGCGCCCCGACATCGTCAAGCTCGATCGCTCGCTCATCGTGCGCTCGACCGGATCGGCCGACGATCGCCGCATCCTGCATCACCTCGTGTCGATGCTGCACCAGGCCGGCGCGATGGTGCTTGCCGAGGGCGTCGAGAACGACGACTCGCTGCAGGCGCTGATGGACGCCGACATCGATTTCGTACAGGGTTTCAAGTTCGGCCAGCCCGATGCATCGATCGCACATGCCAGCGCGGCGGCACCTGCCATGCTCGACGCCGCGTGGCAGCGCTTCATCGCCCGCCGGCATACGCCGGTCGTCGCCGAGCAGCCCGGCTTCGACGCGATCGAGCGGCTCGTGCTCACGGGCGCGGCTGCGTTTTCCGCGAGCGGCAACCTGCAGGACGCCGCGCAACGCGTGTTCGCGGTGCCGGCCGCGCGCCGCGTGTTCGTCACCGACGAGACCGGCGAGCAGTTCCTGCCGTCGATCGGCGCGCGCACCGACGACGGCCAGGCGGGCGTCACCCGCCTCGCACCGCTCTTCCCGGAAACGCACAGCAACTGGTCGCGGCGCCCGTATTTCCAGCGTGCGATCGCCGCACCCGGACGCGTCGCGCTGATGGGCCCGCACTTCTCGCTGACGGAAGGCCGTGACTGCTATACGGCCGCCGTCGCGATCCGCGCGCAGAGCCGGCTCGTCGTGTTCTGCGTCGATTTCGTGCTCGACAGCGCAGGAACCGTCATGCGGTAACGGGTGCAACGGCGGGCGACCGGCTGTCGCGCGCGTCGTTCGTCCGCTCATCCATTCGTCAGTCGATCACCTTCCCTCTTCCCGACTTCACCACGCTGCGGCGCGACTTGTGCTCGAGCCGCCGCTCCTTCGACGCACGCGTCGGCCGCGTGGCGACCCGTGTGCGCGGCGTGTACGCGACGCCGCCGATCAACGCATCGAGGCGCGCCAGCGCGGCCTCGCGGTTCTTCTCCTGGGTGCGATATTCCTGCGACTTGATCACGACGATGCCGTCGCGCGTGATGCGCTGGTCGGACAGCGCGAGCAGCCGCTCCTTGATGACGGGCGGCAACGACGACGCCCGGATATCGAAGCGCAGGTGGATCGCGCTCGACACCTTGTTCACGTTCTGCCCGCCCGCGCCCTGCGCGCGCATGGCCGTCCATTCGACTTCGGCCGGATCGAGCGTATAGCGGATCATCATCGCGAAGCCTCCCTGCTGCGCCGTGCAAGCGCCTCGTCGACGCGTGCCGCGAGCCCCGAATCGCGCTGCGTGCGCGTCGCGACCGCCTGCGCCAGCACGCGCCGCGGCCCGATCACCTGCACGCGCGTGCGCGCACGCGTGACGGCCGTATAGACGAGTTCGCGCGTGAGCACGCGGCCGAACGATGCCGGCAGCACGAGCGCCGCCTCGTCGAATTCCGAGCCCTGCGATTTGTGGACCGTCAGCGCGAACGCCGTTTCGTCCGGCGGCAGTGCGGCCGGCGACACCGCGCGCGCGGTGCCGTCTGCGCGCCTGAACCACACGCGCAGCACGCCGTGCGCGTCGGGCAACGCAATGCCGATATCGCCGTTGAACAGCCCGAGCGCATAGTCGTTGCGCGTCACCATGATCGGCCGCCCCGTGAACCAGTGCGCGCCGACCGCGAGCGGCACGCGCGCCGCGTGGCGCACGTGCGCGGCCACGAGCGCATTGACGTGCTCCGCGCCACGCAAGCCGCTGCGGGTCGCGCACAGGATCCGGAACCGGTTGAGCGCGTCGAACAGCGGCAGCGGATCGGGTACCGGCGCGGCCAGCGCGTCGCGCAATGCGTCGAGGTAAGCACCGAAGCGCCGCGCGAGCCGCTCGACCGTCGACGACGCGAGCGACTCGCCCGCATCGTCGTGGAACGACGCGGCGGCCGAATCGTCGGCGGGCAGCGCGTCGAGCGCGGCCTGCACGTCGCCGCTGCGGATCGCGAGCGACAGCCGCCCGATCGGTGAATCGAGGCCGAAGCGGTAATTGCGTTCGAGCCAGACCACGCAGTCGGCAAGCGGTGCCGGTGCGGGCGCGGCGGACGCGGCGACGGTTTCGCCCGACGGTATCGACGTGACCGACGCAAGCGCCATGTCGCCGGCGTCGAACGGCGGCAATTCGACGGCGTCGAGCCACGCGAGTTCATCGACCTCGATCCACGCGGAGGCCTCGCCTGCTTCGCCAGCTTCACCGGTTTCGGTCAGCGCCGGCGCTGCGGCCGGCGGCGGCGCGACGTTGGTCGGCGCAACTTCGTCAGCCTGCGGTGCGTCGTCGAAGAGCGATGCCTGTCGTTCATCGGCTTTCCGTCGCGACGCGGGTTTGCGTGTCGCAGCGGGGGCAGGCGCCGATGGCGGCGCAGGGGCCCGCGCCGAGGCGGAAACCGGGTGCGCGGCGGGAACGGTTGCGGTCGCGGCTTCGTTCGGCACCGGCAACGCCGCGACGAATGCCGCCTCGTCGATGCCGAGCGCCCGCGCGATGCGGGTGCGCGCCGCGGCGGTAAACGCCGGCCGCGCGCTCAACTCGGCGAACACGGCGCCCGCCTCGACCGCGGCCAGCTGGTCCTTGTCGCCCAGCAGCACGAGCCGTGCGCCCGGCGCGAGCGCGTCGAGCAGATGCGCGGCGAGCGCGACGTCGATCATCGACGCCTCGTCGACGACGATCAGGTCGTACGGCAGCGGATTATCGCGATGATGCCGGAAGCCGGCCGCCCCACCGCCACCCAGCAGCCGGTGCAGCGTGTACGACGTATCGGGCAGGCGCGCCGCGAGTTCGGGCGGCAAGTCGCCGGCCCGCGCATGCAGCGCTTCCTGCATCCGCTGCGCGGCCTTGCCGGTCGGCGCGGCCAGCGCGACGCGCAGCCCCGGGTGCGCATCGAGCAGACAGGCCAGCACGCCGACGACCGTCGTCGTCTTGCCGGTGCCCGGGCCGCCGCTGACGATCGTCACGCGGCCCGTCAGCGCGACGATCGCCGCGACCCGCTGCCAGTCGACTTCGCCGGTTGCCGGCCCGAAATAACGCGCGAGGCTGTCGCGCAACCGGTCGGGCGCAAGACCTTCGTCCGGCACCGCCACACCGGCCTGCGCGACGAGCGCATCGGCAAGCCGCCGTTCGTAGTCGAAATAGCGCGACAGGTACAGGTGATCGTGGCGGTCGACGATCAGCGGCCGCTCGTCGCCGCGCGCGAGCGTACCGAACGCGACCACGCCGCTCGCGGCAAGCGCCGCGCGGACTTCGTCGAGCGGCGCTTCGTAGCGCTGCGCGAGCGCGCCGAGCGCGACGCACACGTGGCCGCCCGCGGTCGC
>NZ_JAAGPM010000185.1:0-13020 GCF_017104865.1 Burkholderia sp. Ac-20349 | reverse complement strand
GCAGCGCGGCGGCCGCGTTCGAGCGCGCGGCCGCGAGCCACGGCGCCGGCGTGCGCGGCATCGTGCGGATCTCCGCCAGCGACGTGATCGCCGTCGAAGTGCTGCCGCCGATTCTCGCGCAATTGCGGCGCAACCATCCGGGGCTCGTCATCGAACTGGTGCCGACCGACCGCATCCAGGACGTGCTCAAGCGCGAGGCCGACATCGCGGTCCGGATGGCGCCGCCCGTGCAGGAGGCGCTGGTTGCGCGGCGCATCGGCGCAATCGATGTCGGGATGTATGCGCGCGACGACTACCTGGCGCGCAACGGGGTGCCCGCGACGACCGACGAACTCGCGCATCACGCGCTGATCGGCTTCGACACGGTCACGCCGTTCATCCGCTCGGCGGGCCGCAGCATGCCGCTGTGGAAGCGCGATGCGTTCTCGCTGCGCACCGACAGCAACCTCGCGCAGCTCGCGATGATCCGCGCCGGCTACGGGATCGGCTTCTGCCAGACCGGGCTCGCGAAACGCGACCCACGGCTCGTGCGCGTGCTGCCGGACGGGCCCGCGATGCAGCTGGAAACCTGGGTCGTGATGCACGAGGACCTGCGGACGAGCCCGCGCTGCCGCGCGGTGTTCGATGCGCTGGCCGACGGGCTGCGTGCGTATGTGAACGGCGAAGCCGTCGAATAGACGGTTCGCGGCGGCGTACGCGAACGAAGTGAACGAAGCGCCCGAGCGGCGCTATTCGTAGATTTTCCCGGCGAACAGGATGTCCGCCATGCGCCGCCACGGATTGTCGGGCAGGTCGTAGCAGCGCAGCCCTTCCTCCGACGCTTCGGCCCAGTCGACCATCGCGTCGAGGTATTCGCCGATCGAGTGGTTTTCCCAGCCGAGCGCGGCGCGCGCGTACGGCGACGGCGGCACGTCGGCCTCGAGCTGCCGCTCCTTGTTCCAGTCGTGCCCAAGCACGCGCAGGAAGTGGATCAGCGAGCGTTCGTCGACCACGCGCTCCAGCGCATCCTGCAGCTTCGCGGCCATCTGGCGTTGCAGTTCGTCGTTCATTTTTATGTTCCTTCGCGCGCCTCTCAGATACGCGCCGCCGCAGGTCGTGCGGCCCGGTTTTACATCAGCAATTGCCGCGACAGCACCTCGCGCGCCTGCGTGACGGTTTCGCGTTCGCCCGGCATCGGCGGCGTCAGCGAAAACACCGCGTCGGGCAGCGGCGGCAGCCGGTATTTCGTGCCAAGCCGCATCAGGCCCTCGCCGATCGCCGACGCGCACAGGCAGCCCACCCCGAGCCCCGCCGCCAGCATCGACTGCAGCCCCGCGACCCCCGACGCGCTGTGCACGAGCCGGTACGGCGTGTGTTGCTCGTCGAGCGAGCGCACCGCGACCTGATGCATCATGCAGTCGTCCGGCAGCAGCACGAGCGGCAGCGGCTCGGGCAACTGCTCGGCGAGCGCGGGCGATGCGACCCACGACAGCGGCTCACGCCGCAGCACCCAGCGCGTATCGGCCGACGCCGGCCGGAACGGCCCGCTCGACAGGTTCATCACCACGCCGAGATCGACCTGCCCGCGCGCGTGCGCGGCCTCGATATCGGCGCTCTTCATCGCGCTGACGTGCAGGCTCAGCTGCGGGTAGCACTCCCGCAGCCGCGCGAGCAGGCCCGCGACTTCGTTGGTCCGGTAGTAATCGGTGATCGCGACGCGCAGCTCGCCCTTGATCGCCTGCCCGCGCACTTCGTCGAACGCGGCCTCGTTCAGCGCGACGATGCGCCGCGCGTGCTGCAGCAGCCGCGAGCCGGCCGGCGTCGGCTCGACCCCGCGCTTGCTGCGCACGAACAGCGGCACGCCGGCGCGCGATTCGAGCTTGCGCACCTGCTCGCTGACCGTCGACTGCGACAGGTGCAGCAGCGGCGCGGCGGCCGTCAGGCTGCCGGCGTCCGCGACCGCCGCGAAAGTACGCAACTGATCCAGGTCGAAACCGCGCATCGCCATTCTCCATCCATCGAATAACCCGATGGATGCTACCACCAATTCCCGCTTTTCCGATTCTTCGACACCGACCAGAATGGGGGTCAATCGCCCGTCCACGGCCGAACCGGCGCTTCTGGCGTCACGTCCGGCGTGAATGTGGCACTCATTCTTTCGGACTTGCTTCCATGACGAACGACACCCTTGCCCCCTGCGTACCGGCCGGCACGGCCGCCGCGGCGACGCCGCGCAGCCACCACGGCTGGGCGCTGGTGGTCCTGCTGGTTGGCGCGATTCTGCCGCCGCTCGACTACTTCATTGTGAATCTCGCGCTACCGGCCATCCGCGACGGCATCGGCGCGCGCCCGGCCGAATTGCAGCTGGTCGTGTCGGCATACGCGTGCGCGAACGCGGTCGTGCAGGTCACCGGCGGCCGGCTCGGCGACCTGTACGGCCGCAAACGCATGTTCATGATCGGGATGGCCGGCTTCGTCGTCGCGTCGACGCTGTGCGGGCTCGCCGGCAGCGGCGCGGTGCTGGTCGGCGGCCGCGTGCTGCAGGGCCTGTTCGCCGCGATCCTCGCGCCGCAGGTGCTCGCGACGATCCGCAGCGTGTTCAGCCCGCAGGAGCAGGTGCGCGTGATGGGCTTCTACGGTTTCGTGTTCGGCCTCGCGGCCGTGATCGGCCAGCTCGGCGGCGGTGCGTTGATCAGCCTGCATCCGTTCGGGCTCGGCTGGCGCGCGATCTTCCTCGTCAACCTGCCGATCGGCATCCTCGCGCTGATCGGCAGCTGGCATTTCATCCCGGAAAGCCGGCCGCCGCGCGGCCAGCGCATCGACGTGCCGGGCATGGCGCTGCTGTCGCTGTTCCTGCTGATGCTCGTCTACCCGCTCACGCACGGGCGCGAGGCCGGCTGGCCGCTGTGGATGGTCGCGTGCCTCGTCGGCGCGCTGCCGATGCTCGGCGCGCTGCTGGCGGTCGAAGCGCGCCGCCTGACGAGCGGACACGATCCGCTGCTCGACGTGCGCCTGATCCGTAACCCCGTCGTCGCACTCGGGCTCGTGCTGGCGTTCCTGTTCTATACGCTGAGCGCGTTCTTCCTGAGCTACGGGATCTACCTGCAGGGCTGCCTGAACTGGTCGCCGCTCGCGTCGGGGCTCGCGATCCTGCCGCTCGGGCTCGGCTTCCTGTCGAGCCCGCTGCTGATGCCGCGACTCGTCGCCCGGTTCGGCGGCTATCGCGTGCTCACGCTCGGCTTCGCGATGCTCGCGGCCGGTGTCGCGACGGCCGCCGCGCTAGCGGGCGCGGGCACGCCGGGCCCCGGTTTCTACGCGGGGATCGCGGCGATCGGAATCGGCCAGGGACTCGTGCTGCCGTCGGTCGTGCGGATCGTGCTCGCGGAAGTCGACACGGCACGCGCGGGTGTCGCATCCGGCATGGTCACCGCGATGCTGCAGATCGGTGCGGCCGTCGGCGCGGCCACGCTCGGCGGCATGTTCTTCGCCCGGCTCGGCGCGCATCCAGCCGCACTCGATTACGTGCAGGGCTTCAGGACGTCGATGTTCGCGCTGACGGTGGTGCTGCTCGTGTGCGTCGCGCTGTCAGCCATGCTCGGGCCGCTGCATCGGCGGCTACATGCAGGCACGTAAGCGCGGCGGGAATCGCAGCGACGGCAGGGTCTGACGCGGAAACGGTGCAGAGGTAGCCACTCGCCGGCATCCGGCTCACGCGTGATGCTTGCGTTGCGCCTGACGCGCTTCCCATTCGGCCAGCTCGACGCGATAGCGCGCGAGTGCTTCGTCGTAGAGATCGAAGACGCACGGCGAGCAGCCGCTGTTGCAGCAGTCTTCCAGTTCGGGTTGGATGGGCGGGGTCGGACGGGGATCGTCGACGGACGGATCCCCGGAAGGTTGGTTCGGCACGGCGTGGTCCGGTGAAGTAAGACGATCAGTATAGGTCGATCCGGGCCACCGCCGCTTCCAGCAGGCCGAACGGCTAGACGGTTGTCAGTTCGACGTGCGTCGGCGACGCGACCGTCGACACCTTCGACGTCGCCAGGTCGATCACACGCATTACCGTATCGTCATACGTCCGGAAGTAATACTTGCGCGCCTCCAGGTCGGCGATCGTGGTCCACTGCGTGTATTCGTAGACCGGCTGATCGTGATCGACTTCCTCCTTGATCCACCCTTTCGGAATGTCGAACGTATTGATGATGTGTTCGGCCAGCCGGATCGCGTCGGCGCCGCTATGCGGATTTTCTGCGTACGTCGCATACCCGACCGCGCGCACGAAACGCGACGCCGGTGTGATGTCGCCGGGCAGTCCCAGCATCCCGTAGCCCTGGCCATACGCCTTGAGCTTCACGTGTTTCGCGTCGCGCGACAGCGACAGCGTCCTGCTCGATGGCGTGACGCGCGACAGGTTCAGGTAGTTGTGCAGGTTGGTGCAATGCCAGTCGAACGGCGGCGAGTTGGTCATCACGCCGAGCGGGTTGTCGTGGACACGCAGTTCGCCGCCGACCGGCTCGACGACGAGCGATGCGCCGCTCGCGTCATGCAGCGTGTAATGCAAGGGCGGCGCGCCGTCGAATGCGGGGTGCGGGATATCGGCGACGACGATGCCGTCGAGCGCCTGCTTGACGTCGCTCACGCTGTCGAAGCCGGTCAGCGCCCAGGTGAGGAAATCCCACGGCGCCAACGCGCGCGCCGTGTTCTCCGGTGTCAGCGCCGGATACTCGGCGAACTCCGGGAAGTAGAGCATCCCGCCGGCCAGCCCCGCCTCGTTGATGCCGTCCACCAGGATCGGCATCTTCAGCCCGTTCATGCCGATCGCCTTGTACTTCGTCGTCCAGCTCTTGCCCTGCTTGCCGAGCGGCGGCGACGCGTACAGCGTCTTGCCGGCCTCGATGACGATCGGGACCGAACCCAGATCCTCTGCGAACTCCATGGTTCTGCCATAGACGACGTGCTCATCCACCGTGCGGATCACAAAACTCGTACACATGTTGTTTTCCTTGTTTTGACGAGAAGCAATAGCGGGCGCGTGATCGGCCCGCCCCTCGGACCATGCGCGTCCCCGACCGCGGAATGCGCGTGTGAATCATATCGGTGCAGACGTGCTCCAGGCGCGAATCCCCGCAGAATTACTGCTACGTCAACAGTCAAATCGATTCACACCGCGAAAGAAAAAATATCGCCGCCCGGGAGCCGCCCGATCGGGACAGGCGGTTCGCACCGGCCGCAGGGAGCGCAAAAGCGAACGCATCCATAATGGCGCGACGATCGACGACATCGATCCGCTGTGCCCGACCCATTCACGCCACACAGGAGCTGCATCATGGCTGAAGCAGTAAATCCGCCGGAAGTCTGGGCGCCGTTCGGCGCGTTCTCGATGGCCGTGATCCAGGGCGACGGCCGGATCGTGCATCTGAAGGGGCAAGTGGCGCTCGACCGCGACGGCCAGGTGGTCGGCCACGGCGACATGCGCACGCAGGTGCGGCAGACGCTCGACAACATCCGCGCCGTGCTCGCCACGATGGGCGGACAGATGCAGGACGTGATTTCGCTCGTGCACTACGCGACCGACATCGATGCCTTCATGCAGGCCGGTGACCTCCGCAAGACGTATTTCCCGGAGCCCTATCCCGTGACGACGACCGTCCAGGTCGAGCGTCTCTACCATCCCGATCTGCTGATCGAGATCACCGCCGTCGCCGAAATTCCACTGGAGCGTTTTCGGCGGCCTGCGCCGCGCGCGTGATGCGGCGATGCACAGTATGACGCGCCGGCCGGGACATTCCCGACCGGCGCGCCTGCTCGCCACCCGCGCGCTTACTTCACTTGCGCACCCGGCTTCGCGGTGCCCGCGCCCGCCTTGTCGGCCAGCGGCTGCCACGCGGCACCGAGCGAATACCAGTCGACGCGGCGCGTGAGCGTCATGATGCCGGAGAGGATCGCGAACAGCAGCAGCGAACCGAGCATCAACGCATTGTCTTCCGACAGCAGCAGCCCATAGAGCGCCGCGTACAGCACCGTGAGCAGCGCGGCAAACACGGCACCGCGCTTCACGCTTTGCAGCACGAACGACAGGTAGAAGCCGAGCAGCCCGATGCATGCGCCGCTCGCCGCCAGATACGCATACGCGAACGCGATGTGCTCGGACAGGCTCAGCAGCAGCAGGAAGAACAGCGCGAGCGACAGGCCGACCAGCGCGTACTGGATCGGGTGAATGCGCAGCCGCTTCACGAGCTCGTACATGAAGAAGCTCGCGAACGTGAGCATCACGAACAGCGCGCCGTACTTCGTCGCGCGTTCGGCCTGCAGATAGACGTTCACGGGTTCGATCACCGACACCGATGCCATTTCGATCGCACCTTCCCCGTTGCCCGACGCAATCTGCTCGCGCGCCTTCGTGTTGAACGACGTCACGCGCCAGTTGCCGGTGAAGCCGTGCGCATCGACCGTGCGGGTGTTCGGCAGGAACGCGCCGTCGAAACTCGGATGCGGCCACGTCGATTTCAGCGAGAAATCGTTCTGGTCGCCCACCGGCGCGAACGCGACGGAATCCGCGCCGCGCAGCGGCAGGTCGATGCTGAACGGCACGGCCGCCCCCGCGCTTGCGTCCGCCAGCGCCGCGAGATCGACGTTCGCGTGCACGCCCTGGCGCAGGCTGTCCAGCCGCGTGCCCTGTTCGACGTCGAAGCGCGCGCCGCCGATCCGCAGGTCGGGCTGCGCGGTCAGCCCGCGAATGTCGCCGATGCCGATCGCGACGTAAGCGTCGTCGACCTTGAAGCTCACGTGACCGTCCGCCTGTGGCAGCTTCTTCAGGTCCGGCAACGGCAGCGTGCCGGTCACCCGGCTCGCCAGCTCGTACACCAGCGCCTTGTGGATGCCGCGATAGCGGACGCTGGTCGTCAGCGTGCCGTCGACGTTCAGCGTCTTCGGGAACACGAGCAGGCGCTTCGTCTCGCTTCTGAGGCTCGTCTTCGTCGCGCCGCCGGCCGGCGTGTCGTCGCGCACGCGCGTGACTTCCGTGTAATGCACGACGAGCACCGGGCCCGCCACCGTCTGCGGCCCCGCATAGCTCGACCAGATGCTCTGCAGCGCATCCATCCGATACGCGGAGCGTTCCTGCACGATGCTTTGCACCATGTGCAACGGGATCAGGATCAGCAGCGCGAGAAACGCGGTGATCGCGAATTTGAACAACAGGACTCGATTCATGGCCGACGGGTACCGAAGTAAAAGGGTACGGTCAGCATGAGCAGCCCCGGTGAAGGGCGATTGAAGCCGGTGTGAAGCGAACGTGTGGCGAACGTGAAGTGTGGTCAGCCGGCCGACGGCAGCGTGAGCGTCGCGCACGCGCCGCCTTCGTCGCGGTTCGCCAGTGCGACCTGCCCGCGGTGCAGCATCGCGACTTCGCGGACGAAACACAGCCCGAGGCCCGTGCTGCGATCCTGCCCGTCGGGGCGCGGCAGCGAATAGAAGCGCTCGAACACGCGCGCCAGTGCGTAGTCGGGCACGCCGGGGCCGTCGTCGGCCACGCGCACGACGGCGACGTGCGCCTTCCCCGCCGGCTGCCGTTCGAGCGCGATGCGGATCGTGCTGCCCTGCGGCGCGAAATCCAGCGCGTTGTCGAGCAGGTTGCCGAGCGCCTGGCGCAGCAGGAACGGATCGCCTTCGACGATCGCCGAATCGGCCGCGTCGTGCGCGTCGATCGCCAGGTTTACGCCGCGCTGCCGCGCACGGGGCTCGATATCGTCGACGAGCTGTTCGAGCACCGGCCGCAGCGCGACCGGTTCGCGCACCGACAGGCGCTGCTTCTGCTCGACTTCGGCGAGCGCGAGCAGCTTGCGGATCATCTGTTCGAGGCGGCCGGCCTGGCGGCGGATGTTTTCGGTGAAGCGCCGGCGGTTCGCCACCGGCATGTCTTCCTGCAGCAGTTCGGCCGCGCCGCTGATCGCCGCCAGCGGGCTCTTCATCTCGTGCGTGAGCGTGTGGATGTAGGTCTCGACGTACTGCCGGTCCTCCAGCCGCTGATGCATGCTTTCCACCGCGCGCCCGAGCTCGGCCAGCTCGCTCGCGCCCTGCAGCGGCATGTCGGCCCGCTCGCCCGCCGCGATCGCGCGCGCATAGCGCTGCAGGCGCCGCAGCCCGACCACCAGCCACCACGTGCAGGCCACGCCGATCAGGATCGCGCCGCCCATCAGCAGCGCACCGTACAGCATGATCTTGCGCTGGCTGCGCGCGATGAACGGCGCAACCGTCTGGTTCGGCTTCGCGATCGTCAACACGCCGATGATCTCGTTGCCGCGCCGGATCGGCGCCGCCACGTGCATCACGGTGCTGCTGTCGTCGTTCGGATCGCTGCGTGTGCTGCGCGCGCCGTATTCGCCGCGCAGCGTCCGGTACACGTCGTTCCAGCGCGAATAGTCCTGCCCGACCGCCTTGCCGGACGAGTCGTAGCGCACGATGCCGTGCGCGTCGGTGATGTACAGACGGTAGCCGATCGCGGTCTTTTGCACGCCCCATACATTCGCGCTGACCGGGCTTTCGTGCAGTTTCGAAAGCTGCCGCGCGAACGCGCCGTTGGCGATGTGGCCGTTCGCCATGTCGTCGGCGGCCAGTGTCGCGAGCACTTGCGCGGTATCGACGAGCGTGTCCTCCATCGCCTCGCGCACACCGGGCTTCACCTCCTGCACGAATACCCGCAGCGTGATCAGCGCGGCCAGACCGACGATCAGGAAAAAGCCGAAGAAGATGCGCAGGCCGATATGCATGGGCGGTACCGGTCGTTAAGGTTGCAGCGAATAACCCATCCCGCGATGCGTGCGGATCGGGTCGCGTTCGGGATCGACCGCGCGCAGCTTGGCGCGCAGCGTCTTGATATGCGTGTCGACCGTGCGGTCGGCCGAGTCGAATGCCTCGTGCCACACGAGGTCCATCAACTGCTCGCGCGAATAGATGCGCCCGGGATGCCGGACCAGCAACGCCAGCAGCCCGAATTCGTAGCGCGTGAGGTCCAGCGCGTGGCCGAGCCACGAAACGCGCGCGCCGTCGGTATCGAGCGTGAAACCCGGTGCGATGGCCGCAGCCGGCGCGGGCGCGGGCGTCGCTTCGGGTGCGGCCGTCCGGTAGAAACGCCGCAGGATCACGCGCACGCGCGCCGCCAGCTCGCGCGGCGAGAACGGCTTGACCACGTAATCGTCGGCGCCGATTTCGAGCCCGACGATCCGGTCAATTTCATCGTGCCGCGCGGTGAGGAAGATCACCGGCACGTCGGAGAACGTGCGCAGCCGCCGGCATACTTCGAAGCCGCTGAGATCCGGCAGGCCGACGTCGAGCACCACGAGATCGAAGCGCGCGTCGCGCAGATGGTCGAGCGCCGCCTGCCCGAGCGTGCAGTGGACGGTCTGCATGCCGTCGGTGCCGAGGGCGTAGACGATCGTGTCCGCGATCGCCACTTCATCTTCGACGATCAGGATAGTGGGCTGATGCATGGTCTCTGGCTGGGCTCGCGCAATCCGGTGCGACATTGTACGCACGGCCGGCCGCGGCGCGAGCCCCTGCCCTTACCCCCGCCGCGCTATGCCACGCGACCGGTCACCGGAATCGACGCGCCGGTGATCGCCTGCGCGTCGGCCGACAGCAGGAAGCCGATCGTCGCCGCGATCTGTTCCGGCCGCACCCAGCGCGTGAAATCCGCGTCCGGCATGTCCGCGCGGTTCGGCGGCGTATCGATGATGCTCGGCAGGATCGCGTTCACCGTCACGCCGCGGTCGAGCAGCTCGGCCGCCAGTGCCTCGGTGAGCCGCGCGACGCCGGCCTTCGCGGCCGCGTAGGCGCCCATCCCCGTGCCGGCCTTGAACGCCGCGCCCGCGCCGATGTTGACGATGCGCCCGGCCGGGCTCGCCAGCAGGTGCGGCAGCGCGGCCTTCGATGCGTTCAGCGCGGTCTTCACGTTCAGTTCGTACATCCGGTCCCACGTGGCGGCGTCGCCGTCGGCGATCGTCTGCCACACGAACGCGCCCGCGATGTTCAGCAGCGCATCGACGCGGCCGAATTCGCGCTGCACGGTATCGAGCGCCTGCGCGGCGGCCTGCGGATCGACGAGATCGATGCCGCCGATGCGCAGCGCGTCGGCCGGTACGCCGGGCAGCGCCTGCGCCGCCGGGGCCGCGCCGCGGCCGATCAGCGCGACGCGTGCGCCGCGCTCGCCGAGCCACGCGGCCGTCGCGACGCCCAGATGACCGAATCCGCCGGTGATCGCGACTGCCTTGCCTTTGAGTTCGTGTTCCATCGATGTTTTCTCCTGGATCGAGGGTTGCTTGATGCGTGTTGCATGAGTCATGCCGGCCGCGACATAGGTGTGCGGCCGGCAATGCGCCACAGCGTAGCGCCGTTCACGCATCCGTGCGCACCGCGACGAGGCTGCGGCGGCGCAATTCCTCCGTCGTTTCGCCCTGGTTGTCGGGGCGCCAGCCCGGCGGCAGCAGCACGAAGCGGATCGCGGTCCACACGTCGCGGGCCGTGGCGACGTCGCGGGCGAGGCTCGCCCAGTGCTCGAGCTCGACGACGAACGGATTGCGCGAGCGGGTCGGCGTGACGAGGCCGAAACGGCACGGCTCGTCCGCACGCTCGGCGACATAGGTGCCGAACAGCCGGTCGAACACCACCAGCACGCCGCCGTAGTTCGCATCGAGATAGTCGAGGTTCGACGCATGGTGCACGCGGTGCGCGGACGGCGTGTTGAACACGTATTCGAACCAGCCGAGCTTCGGCATCCACGTGTTGTGCAACCAGAACTGGTACATCAGGTTGAACGACAGGATCGCGAGCACGGCTTCCGGACGCACGCCGAGCCACACGAGCGGCGTGAAGAACATCGCGGCGCCGGCGATCTTGCCGGTCCAGCCGAGGCGAAATGCGGACGACAGCGTCAACTGGTTCGGCGAATGATGCACCGCATGGGTCGACCAGAAGAAGCGCACGCGATGCGACGCGCGGTGATACCAGTAGTAGCAGAACTCCTGGCCGACGAACACGAGCAGCGCGAGCGCGACGCTGTGGAGCGGGATCGTGAAGAGCCGGTGCGCCCACGCGAGGTCGAACAGGGGCGTGGCGAGCGACAGCGGCACCAGCGCGAGCAGCTTGCGGCCCGCGAGATCGGCGAGCGACAGCCACACCTCGTTCCAGTCGAACGGTTCGGGCCCGCGGGCGCGGCGCCAGGTGAGCACGGCCGCCTCGACGAGCGAGACGGCGACGATGAAGAGCGTGACGTAGTACGCGAGCTTTCCTGTGGTGGTGAGCATGATGGGCCTTTCCTTCGGTTGAGTCGGACGCGTCATCGGCGGCACGGGCTGCCATCGCGTCGAATGGAACGCACTGTAGTGGGCGCGGAATGGAAAGACCACGCGGGAAATGTGTCGCCGTATGTCGCGGGGAAAGGCGTTCGGCTGGTGTGTGGCCGTCAAGGGCGCTTGTGGATTGGAGGACGGCTGGTTTGGGGCTGCGCATATGCGTGTCCGGCGGGAAATGTGTCGCCGCATGTCGTGCGGGAAGGCGCGTTCAGGTGGTGCGTGGCGGGTGTGGGCACTTGTGGACTGGAGCCGGGCCGGTATGGGGCTGCGCGTATGTGTGTCCGGCGGGGAATGTGTCGCCGCATGTCGTGCGGGAAGGCGCGTTCAGTTGGTGCGTGGCGGGTGTGGGCGCTTGCGGACTGGAGCATGGCCGGTTTGGGGCTGCGCGTACGCCTGTCCTGCGGAAAATGTGTCGCCCGTGACGAAGCCGGTCGACGGCGTCGTACACGGCATGACACGGGCCGACGGACAAGCCCTGCGCGACAGATGAACACTGTCGTTACCGATCGGACGGAAATCGATTCTTCGGATGGTTGGTGACGGCGGCTCCCTGCTATGGAGAAGCCCGTTCCAGTCGCACATGGCGTATTGCATGCGTTCAACTCGCGTGACGCGGCTCGACACAAAACACGCATGAATCGGCCGGCAAATATGTCGCCGCATGTCGCCGCGACACACTTTCGCGCTGCGCACGACACGTTCCGCTCCCGCGCCACGGCACCGCGCCCTCACGCGACCGCATCGCCGACAGCCTTGCCCGGCGCGGCATGCCCGCGATCGCCGTGACCGGCGCACGCATTCGTCGTACTTCGAAACAGCACGCCACGTGTAACACCGCGACATCTTTTATGACGCGACGGGCGCGTGTCATCGCCCTAAAGTTCGTCCCGTCGCCACGCCACTGCGTGCACCGAAACGAACCGCAAGGACACCCGATGAAAACCCGCTTCCTCGTCACCGCCACTGCTCTCACCCTCGCCTGCGCACCGGCCTTCGCCGGCTGGGCCGGCCACGGCACCGCGTACACGCCGCGCGGCACCTACAACGGCGCGCACGCCGGCTCGTGCGGCGGCGGCAGCTGCTCGCATGCGGGCGGCGTGATCGGCCCCGGCGGCGGTATCGCGACCAACACGGGCACCGTCACGCGCACCGCGCCCGGCCAGTTCTCGAACAGCGGCACGGCCGTCGGGCCGAACGGGCGCTCGGTCGAACACAGCGGCGACACGAGCTGCGCGGACGGCACCTGCTCGCACACCGGTTCGCTGACGGGCTCGGACGGCCGCAGCGCCACGACGTCGGGCAGCGTGACGCGCAACGGCCCGGGCCAGTACTCGTCGAGCGGCACGATCACGGGCGCGAACGGCAACACGGCCAGCCACACGGCGTCGACGAATTGCGCGGGCTCGACCTGCTCGCGCTCCGGCACCGTGACGGGCACCGACGGCGGAACCGTCACGCATTCCGGCAGCGCGACGCGCGTGGCGCCGGGTGTCGTGACGACGTCGGGCGGCTCGACGGTCGTACACGGCGGCACGGTCTCGACCGGTGGCACGGCCGTGATCCACGGCAGCACGACGGTGGGCGGCACGGTGGTCGTGGCCGGCGGAACGGTGCCGGTTCCTGTCCCGGTGCCGGTGCCCGTCGTGGCGCCTGCGCCGGCCGCGGTGGTCGTGACGACCCCGCCGCCCGCCGCCAC
>NZ_JAAGPM010000184.1:0-13047 GCF_017104865.1 Burkholderia sp. Ac-20349 | reverse complement strand
CGCAACGAGCACGCGCAGCAGCGACGTTTCGACCTGTCGGACCTGCGTTACAAGAACGGTGTCGACAGCTACCTGTCGGTGCTGACCGCGCAGACGGACCTGTACACCGCGCAGCAGTCGCTGATCAGCGCACGTCTGGCACGCTGGACGAACCTGGTCACCCTGTACCGCGCGCTGGGCGGTGGGTGGGTCGAGCGGGCCGGCGAAACGACCCGCGCGCCGGATGCACCGGTCGACTACGACAAGGCGGCCGCTCCGGCGCCGGCGTCGGCAGCGGCGACGAACGGGTAAGGAAGGGCAGGCGCAGTCTACCGCGCTTGTCCTTTGAACCCGCTGTACGCGAAAAAGAAAACGCCACGGATGAGGATCCGTGGCGTTTCTTTTTACGCAGCTGCCCGCGTTGGAAGCGGTGTGACGTTACCCCCGCTTCGCCCAAAGCGTGATGCGAGGTCGCTGAGATCTTCCATACAGCCATCGTCCTATAAATGGGATTCTGGGGAATATTTTGGCCTCTTTTTCCAGATTGATGTCACCGCTACGATTAATGCACACACAGTTCAACCAACTTCACACTTGAAATGAAAAAAGTCCTTGGAATTCACGGTAACCCCAATACGCATTGGGTCGGCGACGGCTTTCCGGTGCGCTCGGTCTTTTCCTACAGCAAACTCGGCGGGGAGGTGAGCCCGTTCCTGCTGCTCGACTATGCCGGACCGCACCATTTCACGCCAACCCATTCGCGGCGCGGTGTTGGCACGCACCCGCACCGCGGGTTCGAGACCGTGACGATCGTTTATGACGGTGAGGTCGAACATCGCGATTCGACTGGTCACGGGGGCGTCATTGGCCCTGGTGATGTTCAGTGGATGACCGCAGGCGATGGGATCATCCATGAGGAATACCATTCGTCGGCTTTCGCCAAGGCGGGTGGACTGCTTCGCTCGGTTCAGCTGTGGGTCAATTTGCCAGCCAAGGACAAAATGAGTCCGGCCGGCTACCAGGGCATTACTGCAACCGAAATCCCTAACGTCGAATTGCCCGGCGGCGCCGGCCGTGCCCGGGTGATCGCAGGTGAGTTGTTCGGCACGAAGGGGCCTGCGCGCACCTTTACCCCGATCAATGTCTGGGACGTTTGGCTGAACCGCGACGCCGACGCGACACTCACTTTGCCCAAAGGGCATACCGCCATGTTGTTCGTTGTCAACGGCGATGTCACCGTGAATGGCGCAGACAATGCCCGTGAGGCGGAGATGGTGCTGCTGAGCCGCGATGGCGATGCCGTCCACATTCACAGCAATGGCGAAGCAACGATCCTTGTCCTCACTGGCGAGCCGCTCAACGAGCCAATCGTAGGCTACGGCCCTTTCGTGATGAACAGCGAGGCGGAAATCCGCCAGGCCATCAACGATTTCAATTCCGGCCGCTTTGGGCAAACGCCGGCACCCACAGCGGGCGGGCAACCGAAAGCCTGAAGGTTTACCGCCACGCGAACATCGGATCGGAGTCCGGATTGATTGCCCGCCATCCTCGATCGCGTTCTCTTTTCAACAGCAAACTGCACGCGCCAGCGACGGCTTGAGCAGCGTTTCCGCCGCATCCGAACCGTCCAACGCACGGATACACGGCCCAAGGTTTGGCTTTCGAAAGCTAAGCCGCGTCTTCAATCTCCATCACCCAACCGCAAGGATGCCAACATGACGACCAATGCCATTTCGCTGTACACCAAGCGCCGCACCCAATATGCGCTCGGCAAGGAACTGCCCATCTCCACGGCCGAAGCCGAGGAACTGATCCGCCAAGCAATCCGCATCGCGCCTTCGGCATTCAATTCGCAAAGCTCGCGTGCCGTGATCCTATTCGACGCAATGCATGAAAAGCTGTGGGACATCACGCGGGAAACGCTGCGGGCCATCGTGCCCGCAGACGCCTTCGCGCCAACGGATGCCAAAATGGACGCCTTTGCGGCGGGCGCGGGGACCGTGCTGTTTTTCGAGGATCAAGACGTCATCCAGGAATTGCAGAAGCAGTTCCCGCTGTATGCCGATGCCTTCCCCATGTTTTCCGAGCATTCGGCCGGCATGGCGCAGTTCGCGGTCTGGACTGCGCTGGCCGAAGCCGGCATCGGCGCGAGCCTGCAGCACTACAACCCGCTGGTCGAGGCGGAGGTGACCAAACAGTGGAACGTTCCTGCCTCGTGGAAGCTGCGCGCCCAGATGCCGTTCGGTTCGAATCTCCAGCCGTTCCCGGAGAAAACCTTCATTGCGGACGAGCTGCGATTCAAGACCTTTCGCTGATAAGCTTTACGGGTTTTAGCCGGCCTGCGCGGCGTCGCTCGGTGCGAAGGCCAGGATCGTCGTCGCCTTGGCGCCGCGATCGGCCCACAGATGCTGCACCAAGTTGATCGGGCCTTGTCCGGCATCGGCGATGCCGGATCAAGCCAACCGTACGCATGGATTTCCTGTAGAACCACTGGCGGCTTGGATCTGCCTATCGGATGCGCGCGATGTCGCAGTCGGAATTGCCGACCCGCATGACATAAGCCTGGCCCACAATACGGTCCCAGGACGTTTACAAGTCGCGTCGTTCAACCTGACAAGAATAATGGTTTTGTCGTTGCCAACGAAACTTGACATAATACCTATGATCAACATTTTTAACGTAGCAGCCATATCCTAATGTCGTATTTTTGGTCGCTGGCATGCCATGCTACCCATTGGCGTCGCCGGATGCCCACGGGCCAAAAATCGCAATCTAGCCGTTTCCCGCAGCCTTGCGCCGTTACCTGTCCGGTTCCGGCAATTTTCTGGCCTTCGCCAGCGTACGAAATTGCCCGTTTTATTGACCCGGACTGCAACCGTGTACAGTAGGCGCATCCCCGGAAGACGCAGCATCGATCCTTTTCTCCCCCCCGGGCTCCCCGCATACGCAAAGAAGATCCGCCATGCAGACTGCTGCCTTGCCGATCGAGCCGACGCTGCTTCGGCGCTATCGCTATTTCGAATCCGACGACCTCGACGACACGCGCGAACGCATTGCTGCGGTGCTGCAGCCGCATCGGCTCACGCCCGGCAGCTCGCGCGGCGGCTATTCCGCGTACATGGATCACGTCCGGATCGACAGCGTCGAATTCGGCACGATCGGCTATGCCGGCACCATGAGCGTCGATGCCGGCGAGATCGAGGACTACTATCTGGCCATCCTCAGCCTCGGCGGCTATGCGGACCTGAACGTCGGCGGCCGACGCACGATCGCCGGGCCGACCCAGGGCGTGATCGTCGGGCCGGCCACCCGGTTCGGCGGCACGTTCTCGCGCGACTGCGAGCAGTTCTTCGTGCGCATCGACAAGCGCGCGATCCTCGCGCATACCGGCTACGATCATCTGCAGATCGAGCCCACGCTCGACCTGACGCGGCCGGAGCTGCAGCCGTGGCTCGCGCAACTGCGCGTGATGGCGTCCTCACCGGAGACCGTCGCGCTCGCGCAGCGCGACCGCCGCATCGCGCTCGAATTCGAACGGCTCATCGTCTCGCTGCTGCTCGCCGGCCAGCCGCATCACTGCCAGACGCGGCCCGGCGGGACGGCGCTCGTGCCGCGCACGGTCAAGCGCGCGGAGGCCTATATCGCCGAGCACGCATGCGAGCCCATCACGCTGGCCGATATCGCGCTGGCGGCCGGCGTGCCGGTGCGCACGCTGCTCGACGGTTTCCAGCGCTTCTCGCACGGCAGCCCGATGCAGCTCGTGCGCGAACGGCGTCTCGAACGTGCGCGCGACCAGTTGTTGCAGGCGCGCGAGGCCGAACGCGTCGCGGACGTCGCGCTCGGCTGTGGCTTCGCGAATCTCGGCCGCTTCGCGATCTTGTACCGCGAAACGTTCGGGGAATCGCCGTCGGATACGCTGCGCCGCGCGCGCCGGTCCGCCAGCTGAGCACGTAATTCTGCGCACGCCGGACAGGCGCTGCGCTTGGTGGATATTCGCGGCCAATTCGTCCGCATACAGTCGATCCGTCCGAATTCGACGGAGCCGCTGGATGTCCCTGCTCAGAATCCGCGTCGCGCGCATCGAGGCGCTGACGCCCGCAATCAGACGATTGCACCTCGTCGCCGCGAACGGCGCGCCGCTGCCCGGGTTCGACGCCGGCGCGCATATCGGCGTGCACGTGCCGCTCTCCCCTCGCCCGCAACGACGGGCCTATTCGCTCGTGAACGCCGGCGCGGGCGCCGCTTCCGTCGACCACTATGAAATCGCCGTGCTGCGCGAAGCCGCCGGAAGCGGCGGCTCGCAATGGATGCACGCATGCGTGCCCGGCGACGAATTCGAAATCGATCCGCCCCGAAACGATTTCCCGCTCGCCACGAACGCACAGCGCCACCAGCTGATCGCGGGCGGCATCGGCATCACGCCGATCTTGTCGATGGCGCGCGAACTGGCGCACGCCGGGCACGCGTTCACGCTGCACTACGCCGCGCGCGACGCCGCATCGATGGCCTATCGGGGCGAAGTGGCCGCGCTGCCCGACGCGACCTGCTGGTTCGACGACGGCGACCCGGCGCGCGGCATGCCGTTGGCCGACACGATCGGCGCGCCCGAGCCCGGCACGCATCTGTACGTATGCGGCCCGACCGGGCTCATCGAGGCAACGCTCGCCGTGGCGCGACGTCTTGGCTGGCGCGACGAGGCGCTGCACAGCGAGCGCTTTGCGGCGGCCGTTCCGGCGGGCGGCGACGCGCCGCTCGAAGTCCGGCTCGCGGCATCGGGGCGCATGCTGGACGTGCCGGCCGGCACGTCGATCCTCGATGCGCTGATCGACGCAGGGCTCGACCCGCTCTACGACTGCCGGCGCGGCGACTGCGGTGTCTGCGCGGTCCGCCTGCTCGACGGCGAGCCCGATCATCGCGACATCTGCCTCACCGACGACGAACACGCCAGCGGTTCGTTTTGCCCGTGCGTGTCGCGCGCGAAAGGCGCGCGCCTCGTCCTCGATCTGTGAACCCGCCCCTATCGTCCCTCTCCGAGCAAGGAAACCGCATGAGCCTGACCAACGAAACCCTCGCGGGCCTGGTCCGCCCCGACAGCGTGCACAAGCGCCTCTATACCGATCCCGCGATCTTCGATCTGGAAATGCAACGGATCTACGGCCAGGCGTGGATCTACGTCGGCCACGAAAGCCAGGTGAAGGCCGCCGGCGACTATCACACGACGCGCATCGGCGACCAGGACGTCGTGATGGTGCGCGGCACGGACGGCGCGGTGCACGTCGTCTACAACCGGTGTCCGCACAAGGGCGCGAAGATCGTGCCGGACGGCGACGGCTGCGTCGGAAAATTCTTCCGGTGTCCGTACCATGCGTGGACGTTCAGGCACGACGGCACGCACCTGTCGGCGCCACTGCGCAACGGCCTGCAGAACACCTGTTTCGATCCGAAGCATCCGGATTTCTCGATGCGCCGCGTCGCGCGCGTGGACAGCTATCGCGGCTTCGTGTTCGCCAGCCAGTGCGCCGAAGGGCCCGATCTCCGGACGTTCCTGAACGGTGTCGTCTCGTCGATCGACAATCTGTGCGACCGCTCGCCCGTGGGTGAAGTCGAAGTGACGGGCGGTGTGTTCCGCGTGCTGCAGCGCTCGAATTGGAAAGTGTTCTACGAGAACCTGCACGACACGATGCATGCGCCCGTCACGCATGAATCGTCGGTGGTGTCGGCCCGGGAGAAGGCCGCGAAGATGGGCGCGATGCCGTTCGAGCTGCTTATCATGGACGGCAACGGCGAGCCCTACGCGTTCTGGGAAAAACTCGAACTGCGCGCCTACGCGTACGGCCACGGCTATATGGAGGGGATTTTCGATCCGGCGGCCGCCGAGCGCGACCCCGTGTCGAGCGCGCATTTCGCGGTGCTCGCCGACGCCTACGGCGACGAACGCGCGCGCGGGATTCTCGGCATGAACCGCCACAACACCGTCATCTACGGCAGCGGTTCGCCGCATACCGTGTTCCAGCAGTTTCGCGTGATCCGGCCGATCGCGGTGGACAAGACGCTCGTCGAAATCCAGCTGTTCCGGCTGAAGGGCGCGCCCGACGCCGTGTTCGAGCGTGCGCTGACCTACGCGAACGTGATCAATTCGCCGTCGTCGAACGTGATGCCCGACGACGTCGAGGTGTATGCACGCTGCCAGGAAGGCAACCGGACGCGCGGCGGCGAATGGGTCAGCATGCATCGCTATGCGGGCACCGATCGCGCGACGGAAGACGGCTTCGTGTCGATCAACGGCACCAGCGAGCTGCCGATGCGCAACCAGTTCGCCGCGTGGAAGCGCTTCATGGTCGATGAAACCACCGCCCCCACCAACACTGTCGAAGGAGCTGCCTGATGCTGCACGACCCGGCTTTCGATCTGTCGACCGTGGCGGTCGACGCCGTCGCCCCTGACGCCACGCTGCAGGCGAACGCGGCCCAATTCCTGTTTCGCGAGGCGCGGCTGCTCGATACACGCGCGTTCGACCCGTGGCTCGACCTGTGGACACCCGACGGCATGTATTGGCTGCCGCACGAGCCGGGCCAGGCCAGCCCGCGCGATCATATCTCGCTGTTCTGGGAGGATGGGACACTGCGCGAGGTACGCGCGGGCCGCGTGACGAATCTCCGCAACTGGTCGCAGCAGCCGACGACCCGCACCGCGCGCATCGTCGGCAACGTGATCGTCGACGGTCGCGATGCGGCCGGCCGGTTGATCGTCCACTCGACACTGATCGTCCACGAATGGCGGCTCGGGCAGCGCACGCTGGCGGGGCTCGTCACGCACAAGCTCGACACGAGCGGCGACGACTGGAAGATCTATCTGAAGCGCGTCGATCTCGTCAATTCGACCGACGCGCTCGCCAACCTGGAGGTGTTCGTGTGACCACCCCATCGCTGTCGGGATCGCTGGCGCGCACGGCCGTGATCGCACTGCATTACCAGAATGACGTGCTCGATCCGCGCGGCAAGATCCGCGTGGGGTTCGACGCGGACCAGCCCGAGCGCGCGGCGGTGCTCGATGCGGCCCGCGCGCTGCTGGCCGGCGCGCGCGCACACGGCTTGCCGATCGTCCATGTCCGCATCGCGTTCCGCGACGACTATGCGGACCTGCCGCGCAACGCACCGATTTTCGTGCGCACGGCCGAAATCGGCGCGGTGCGCGACGGCAGTTGGGGCGCCCGCTTCCATCCGACGCTTGAGCCCGATCCGGCACGCGCGCTCGATTACGTCGTGCATCACCGGTGCACGAGCGGCTTCATCGGCACGCCGCTCGAACAGATGCTCACGGCACACGACGTGCGTCACGTGATCGTCGCGGGCGTCGCGACGCATTCGACCGTCGAAATGACGGCGCGTCACGCAGCCGATCTCGGCTACCGCGTGACCGTCGCGGCCGACGCGTGCGCATGCGCGGACCGCCGGCAGCACGACGCGTCACTCGAATCGATGCGATTGATCGCGACCATTTCCACCGTCGCCGAGCTGTTCGGCACGGGCTCGCAAACGGAGGGCGAATGAGCACGACGCCTACCCCGGAAGTACGGTCGCGCAAGGCGGCGGAGCGCCTCGAGGGCAAAGTTGCGATCGTGACCGGCGCGACGCAAGGGCTCGGCGCCGACATCGCGCGCTGCCTCGCGGAAGAAGGCGCGTGCGTGCTGATCGCCGGGCTCGACGCCGATGCGGGCCATGCGCTGGCTGCTTCGATCGGCGCATCGGCGCGCTTCGCGCCGACCGACGTCACCGACGACGCGCAGCTCGAACGCGCGATCGCGACGGCCATCGACGCATTCGGTGGCCTCGACGTCATCGTGAACAACGCGTGCAGCTACGACGACGCCGGCCTTGCGTCGACCCGCGCACAATGGGCGCGCCTGCTCGACGTGAATCTCGTGTCGGCGGCGATGCTGGCGCAGAAGGCGGCGCCGCATCTGCGGTGTGGCGGCGTCATGGTCAATCTCGGCAGCGTCGGCGGAAAGTTTGGTGCGGCCGGTCGCGCGTTGTACCCGGCGTCGAAGGCTGCGCTGCTGCAACTGACGCGCAATCTCGCAGTCGATCTCGCGCCGCGCGGGCTGCGGGCGGTCAGCGTGTCGCCGGCCTGGACGTGGTCGCCGTCGCTCGAGCGCCTCGCCGGCGGCTCGGTCGAGCGGGCGGATCGCGTCGGCCGGCCGCTGCATCCGCTCGGCCGCGTCGGCCGCGGCGACGAGATCGGCCGCGTCGTGGCGTTTCTCTGCTCGGACGATGCATCGTGGATCACCGGTGTCGACGTGCCCGTCGACGGCGGTTTCTCGATGCTCGGCCCGGATCAGGGCGTGTCGCCGCGCGAGTGGTTCGAACGACAGCATCCGCAGTAACGCGCGGTGCAAATCCGCGGTGTCTCCCCCTACTCCATCGGGAATCCATCCATGACGAAGCAAATCAGAATCGGCAGCGGCGACACGGCATTCGACGCCTATCTTGCGCTGCCGGAAAGCGGCAACGGACCGGCCATCGTGCTGCTACAGGAAATTTTCGGCGTGAATGCCGAGATGCGTGAAGTCGCCGACCTGTATGCGGCGGAGGGGTACGTCGTGATCGCGCCGGACCTGTTCCACCAATTTGCACCGAACATCGAGCTGGGTTACGGCGATGAGGATCATGCGAAAGCCTTCGACTATTACCAGCGCTTCGATGTGGCGCGTGCCATCGCCGATATCCGCGCGACCGTCGATTACGCTCGCGCGCTGCCCGAATCGACCGGCAAGGTCGGCGTGCTCGGCTTCTGCCTTGGCGGCAAGCTCGCGTATCTCGCCGCGGCGCAGTGCGGCGTCGATTGCGCGGTCAGCTATTACGGCGTGGGCATCGAGCAGTCGCTCGATCTCGTGGAACGTATCGCGTGCCCGATGGCGCTGCATTTCGGTGCCGACGATCCGCTCAATCCGCCCGACACCGTGACCGCGATCCGCGCGGTGCTCGGCAGCAAGGCGAACGTGAAGCAGTACGAATACGCGGGCGCCGGCCATGCGTTCAGCCGCAGCGGCCCGACCTTCGTGAAGACGGCCGCGATGTCCGCGCATACGCGCAGCCTCGCGGTGTTCCGCAAGACGCTGGGCCCCGATTACGATCTCGGCGCGCTTGCCGATCATCACTTTTATCTGGAGTTCGCCGCGCGCGACCCGGAAGAAACGATGCAAACGATGGTGCCCGAACCCTACGTGAACCACGTGCCGACGATGACCGGCGGCACGGGTTACACGGAGCTCAGGCGTTTCTACACGCATCACTTCATCCACAACAACCCCGCCGACATGGCAATGGTGCCGATCTCGCGCGTGGTCGGCGTCGATCGCATGGTGGACGAGTTCATCCTGACGTTCACGCACGACCGGGAAATCGACTGGCTGTTGCCGGGCGTGGCTCCTACGGGCAAGCGCGTGGAGATTCCGATGCTCGTCGTCGTCGCGTTTCGCGGGCCGAAGCTCTACAACGAGCATATCTACTGGGATCAGGCGAGCGTGCTGGTGCAGCTCGGGCTGCTCGATCCGCAAGGGCTGCCGGTCTCGGGCGTCGAGGCCGCGCGCAAGCTGCTCGATGAAACGCGGCCGTCGAACACGCTGATGGCACGCTGGCGCGACAGCGAACCAGCACGATAGTGGCGCGCGCCGGAGGCGGCCCTCTGTTGTCCGCCTCGCGCGCGATGATCGGCGCTCGGGCCGGTGCGTCGCCGGCTCCCCGACTGCCTCGGCATTTGCGGATTTCCATGACGCGTACCCCGACGGTCAGCCCGTTTCAGTGGCTGAACGCACCGCCATGACCATGCGCGAACCGGACAAATTCACGGTCACGACGCATCAAGCCAGATACGCGGCAACCTCATCCGCCGTCAGGAACCGCACCAGCGTCACGGACGGGTTCTGTGCCGGATGGCAGACACCATTGAAGCCGTTCCAGCTCCGCTTGATACCCTCTTCCGTGTCCAGCGCGATCAGCACGCATTTACCGTGCTTGCGGTGGCTGCGCAGCGGCGCTTCCCCCCAAGCGAGCGCCAGGTTGTGGACCAGCACGCCGTTCTCATACGCATGCGCCTGCAGCCAGTGAAACTCCGACGTGTCCTGATCTTCGTCACCGCTCCTCGGCGCAATCGGCTTGCCGACGCGCAGCGTCTGCGCGTGCTCGCCGATCAGGCGCTGCAACAGCGTGAACGCGTGGAACGTGTTGTTGACCGCATGCACGCTGGCCACGAAGCCGGTGCCGGAAGCCGGCAGCACGACGACGCACTCCGGTTCATTGCTCATCGCCGACGCGAGGCACAGAAAGTACAACTGGTCGAACGGCAAACTGCCGTTGTCGGCCATCCGGTCCAGCAACGACTGCAACGCGGTATCGGCGACGAGATCGCCGTGATTGTCACGATCGCGCATCAGCATCGCCATCAGCGGCAGGACGAGCGTATCGACCGCGTCCCGCAGCGCATCGACCTCCCAACTCTGCTGCGCGCTCAGTGCATCGAGCCGTTGCCGGGCTGCCTGCCAGTCGCGCCGTTCGTCATCGGTGGCTTCATCGTCGCCCTCTTCGACTTCCGTTGCGCAAAACGGCGCGAGTTCGGGCAGCCATGCCCCCAGCCTCGCCTGCGCGGCAGGAAACAGGATGCGCGGATCGGCCCCGCGCTCGACGATCGCGCCACCGAGCAGCGCCAGCAACGCCGCGCGATTCGGATGCAGCGCCGGCAGTTCGGCCGCACACGCGCGCAGGATGGCGTCGGCGCGGGCAGGATCCTGCGCCTGCTCGCGCAAGTCGTCGACTTCGGTCAGTTCGAAGAAGTCATCGATCGTGAAAAGATCGGCTTCGCTGAGGACGGGCCGGTGCAGGACGGCAAGGAATTCAGGTGTGAGCAGCGTCATGGTGGGTGTTGTTGCAAGCAAGAACGATCGACGTTGAAGTGACCGAAGCGGACGGGGCAACGCCCACCCGCTTCGGTGGCAAGCGCGCGTTACTCCCGCATCCCTTCCAGATCGCGGATCAACTCGCTGGCCGAGATCTCGTCGAGCGTCGACAGCGCATCAGGCTCGCGAATGCTGCCCCAGCTCGACGGCGCACCGGCCTGCAACGCACCGAGCGCCTGATCCGGATACATGTCGATCGCCCCGACGATGATCCCCGGGTCGAGCGACAGCTCGATCACCTTGCCGGCGCCGAGCGGCTTCGTGAAATACCAGATGCAGCCGCCATCCTCCACCTGGCCGCGGCGCCAGCCCTTGTTGACGAGCCCGAGCACGCTGCCGGTCGGTACCTTGATGCCCTTCCAGCGTTCGAGCAACCGCCCGTTGCGCTCATCGTCGGTCAGACGGTAAACGTCGCGGCCGAGCTGCGCGAACGGCTGCAGCAGTTCGTAGTCGGCGAACACCTGCCCGAACGCGGCGGCATCGGCCGGCGCGATTTCCAGCGCATGCGGCACACCGATGCGGATCGTCGCGCCTTCCGGCAACGTGAACGCATCGTCGTCGGCCGTGGCTGCGGTGCCGTCTTCCGCCACGCGGAAACAGGCCTTCAGCGTGCCGCCGAAGTTGCCGCCGTCGTCGACTTCGTACACCCCCCACACGAGGCGCTGCACGAGGTGGCGCACCAGCGGATGCTCGGCGAGAAACGCGCGAAACACCTCGGGCGTCCAGCGGCGGCGCCCGCACATCGCGACCTCGAGCCGCGCAAGCTGCTGGCTCGCGATGGTGCGCGCATCCTTCTTCAGCAGCTTGAAGCGCTCGACCGCGTCCTTGCCCTTCACCGGATCGTCGGTCTTCTTCGGTTTCGGCAGGTCCGCCAGCCGCGCGCCGGGCACGCCGTCGGCCCCCGTCTCGCGCACATACGGTTTCAGCGTCTCGTCGAAGCCGACCTGGAACACGCGCGGACCGAAGTCGAGCAGCATCGTGCCCTGCGCATCGAGCCCGAGATCCGGCGCCAGGCGATCCTCCAGTTCCTCGGACGACAGCCCGCGCGCTTCCGCGATCGCCTCGATCTTCTCGCGCGCGCGGTCCTGCAGCGCGCGGAACTTGACCTTCTGTGCGATGCCATTGAGCAGCATCAGCGCAACGTCGCTGCCGATCGAGGCCAGCACGTCGAGGCCGGTCGCCGCGCGAGCATGCGCCGATTCGCCGGGCCACGTGCGGATCAGCGGCGTCAGCTTGCGTGCGGTGTCGTCGTTGCCGAACAGACCCAGCGCGGTCAGCGCCCAGCCTTCCTTGCCGGGCGCGCCGGCATCGAGCCAGGCGTTGAAGCAGTCCCACGCGAAGTCGGCCAGCGACTCCGCCGTGCACGCGTCCTTCACGACGTCGATGCCGCCGTAGATCTCTTCATTGGTCGGGAACGTCAGCATCTGGCCGAGATGGTCGAGCGCGTCGTCCGGCAACGCCTTGCCGTTTTTCAGCACCGGCCGGCGCCAGCCGCGCGGCTGCCAGAATTCGGGCAGCTTGCTGCGCTTGGTCGGGAAACGGTCGAGCGGGCTCTCGTCGAGCACCGCACGCACCGCCTGCTGCACCGCGTCGTCGGCATAGCGCGCGGCGACGTCCATCAGCAGCGCCTCGTGGCCGTTCGCCTGCAGCAACCGCAGTGCGGCACCGGCGCAGTCGCGCGCTTCGCCCGGCTTGCCGAGCGACGGCGCGATCAGGCCGCCGGCCGCATGCTCGGGAAACTTCAGCAGCCACGTACGGCCTTCGTCGCGCAACGTCTTCAGCTTCGCAAATGCGCGGGCCGCGATCGGCGCGCATTCGACAGCGCCGTAGTTCAGCGCGCCGCCGAAATTCTCCGTCGGCTTGCTGCGCACGGCTGCGATGAGGCCGGGCAACGCGGGCAAGCCGAAGGTTGCCATCATCATGTTGACGCCCGCCGTGCTGAAATCGCCCGCAATCGCATTCCAGATATCGACCGCCACCGCGGCCGGCAACAGCGTCAGGTACTCGGCGCGCAGCGTGTACCAGAAGTACCGCTCACGCTTGCGCTCGTCGATCATCCCGCGCCACGCGGCGACGAACGCCGGCGCGTCGCCTTGCCGGATGGCCTTTGCCGCGGC
>NZ_JAAGPM010000183.1:0-12876 GCF_017104865.1 Burkholderia sp. Ac-20349 | reverse complement strand
GCGCGCGTTGATCTCGCGCGCCGAGCGGCGCTTCAGGTGGCGCACCAGCGCGTTGCGCGCACCGCTGCCCGGCTCCGTGTCGGCCACGCCGGCGATCTGTCCTTCGTAGCCCATCAGCCCGTCGAGCAGATGAGCGCGTACAAGCTCAATCGCCTGCACCTGCACCTGTCCGACGACGAGGGCTGGCGCATCGAGATTCCCGGCCTGCCCGAACTGACCGAGACCGGAGGACGCCGCTGCCACGACCCGAGCGAGACGCGCTGCCTGCTGCCGCAGCTCGGCTCCGGCCCGGACAACCGCTCGGGCGGCGGCTACCTGACCCGCGACGATTACGTGGCGCTGGTGCGCTACGCGGCCGCGCATTTCGTCGAGATCATCCCCGAGATCGACATGCCCGCGCACGCACGCGCGGCCGTCGTGACGATGGAGGCACGTTACCGGCGGCTGCATGCGGCCGGCCGCGAGCAGGAAGCGAACGCATACCGGCTGCTCGATCCGCAGGACACGTCGAACCTGACGACGGTGCAGTTCTACGACCGGCGCAGCGACCTGAACCCGTGCGTGCCGGGCGCGCTCAATTTCGCGTCGAAGGTGATCCGGGAAATCGCCGCGATGCATGCGGACGCGCAGGCGCCACTGCACATCTGGCACTACGGCGGTGACGAGGCGAAGAACATCTTCCTCGGCGGGGGCTTCCAGCCGCTGAACGGCACCGACCCGAACAAGGGGCGCATCGATCTCTCCGCGCAGGACAAGCCGTGGGCGCGTTCGCCCGCGTGCACGGCGCTGCTCCAGCGCGGCGAGATCAAGTCGATCGACGAGCTGCCGACACGTTTCGCGCAACAGGTGAGCGCGGCGGTCAGCGCGAACGGGATCGACACGATGGCCGCGTGGCAGGACGGCATCAAGCATGCGAACGGGCCGCAGGACTTCAGCACGCGCCACGTGATGGTGTCGCTGTGGGACACGATCTTCTGGGGCGCATCGGACAGCGCGCGCGACCTGAGCGGCAAGGGCTACCTGACGGTGCTCGCGCTGCCCGACTACCTGTACTTCGACTTCCCGTACACGCTGAACCCGCGCGAGCGCGGCTACTACTGGGGCTCGCACGCGACGGACGAGTACAAGGTGTTCTCGCTCGCGCCCGAGAACCTGCCGCAGAACGCCGAGGTGATGGGCGACCGAGACGGCAACGCGTTCGAGGTGACGGGCACGGGCCCTGCGCCGCGCATCGAAGGCATGCAAGGGCAGGCGTGGGGCGAGGTGATGCGCAACGACACCTTCCTCGAATACATGGCCTATCCGCGGCTGCTCGCGCTGGCCGAGCGCGCATGGCACCGGGCCGACTGGGAGCTGCCGTATGCGGCCGGCGTACGCTTCAAGCGCGGCGACACGCATCACGTCGACATGGCCGCGCTGCAGCGCGACTGGGCCGGCTTCGCGACGCTGCTCACGCAACGCGAATTGCCGAAGCTCGACCGGGCCGGCGTCGGCTACCGGAAGCCGACCTTCACGCTGACGAATCCGTGAACGGCTGAACGCTCGGGCGACGCGCGATGCGGACGCAGGCATCGCGCCATCGCCCGCACCAAAGAAAAACGGCTTGCGACGCATCGCAAGCCGTTTTCGTTTTGCCGGCCGGCCCGAACCCGCGTCGCGGATCAGGCCGGCTTCATCGCATCAGGCCGGTTGCACGGCCGCCCCGCTGCCCGACGGCGGCAGGCGCGCGCCGAGCTGTTCGGCATAGCGTGCGGCCGCGTTGCCGCAGACGATGTGGAACGTGTCGACCGACACCCATGCGACGTCGAGCGCACCGAGACGATCGCGATCGACCGCCGACGGATCGCGCACGACCACACGCAGGCGCGTGGTCGCGATCGCGTCGAGCGACACGACGTTGGTCGCGCCGCCGAACACCGCGAGCCAGCGCGTCGGCTCCGGATCGAGCGGGCCGGCGGCCGCGCCCGTGACGGGCTGCGCGGCGGCGGCCGTCGCCGTCGATGCTGCGCCTGCCGCGCCGCTGCCGATGGCGGTACGCATCTCGTCGGCAATGATGTCGGCCTCGGGCCCGATGATCACCTGCACGCTGTTGCCGCCGCGCTTGAGCACGCCACGCGCGCCGATCGACTTCAGTTCCGGCTCGGAGATCTTCTCCGGATCGACGACGGTCAGGCGCAGGCGCGTCGTGCACGCGTCGACGACCGACAGGTTGCCGGCCCCGCCGAGTGCGGCGATGTAGCGCTGCGCGCGCGGCGCAGCGCCTGCAGCCGGCGCGACGAAGCCACCCGATGCGTACGATTCCGCGGCCGCATCGGCCGATGCCGGCTCACGGCCCGGCGTGGCCATGTTGAACTTGCGGATGAAGAAGCGGAACAGCCCGTAGTACGCAGCGCCGTACGCGAGCCCGAGCGGGACCGCGATCCAGCCCTTCGTCGACAGCCCGTAGTTCAGCACGTAGTCGATCGCGCCGGCCGAGAACGTGAAGCCGAGCTTCACGTCGAGGATCTGGCAGATCGCGAGCGACAGCCCCGTCAGCACCGCGTGGATCACGTACAGCACCGGTGCGAGGAACATGAAGCTGAATTCGATCGGCTCGGTCACGCCGGTCAGGAACGACGTCAGCGCCATCGACAGCAGCAGGCCGCCGACCATCGCGCGGCGCTCCTTCGGCGCTTCGTGCAGCATCGCAAGACATGCCGCCGGCAGGCCGAACATCATGATCGGGAAGAAGCCGGCCATGAAGGTGCCCGCGGTCGGGTCGCCCGCAAAGAAGCGGTGCAGGTCGCCGTGCACGATCTCGCCGCCGGCCGGCGGCGTGAAGTTGCCGAACACGAACCACGCGAGCGAGTTGAGGATGTGGTGCAGGCCCGTGACGAGCAGCAGGCGGTTCAGGAAGCCGAACACGAACGCACCGATCGCGCCCGCCGTCGTCAGCCACTGGCCGGCCGCGTCGATCAGATGCTGGACCGGCTGCCACACATACCCGAACGCGATGCCGAGTATCACGCAGACCAGGCCCGTGATGATCGGCACGAACCGTTTGCCGCCGAAGAACGCGAGGTAGTCCGGCAGCTTGATGTCTTTATAGCGGTTGTACAGCAGGCCCGCGACCACACCCGCGATGATCCCGGACAGCACGCCCATGTTCAGCTTGGGATCGATGTCCTTCATGATCGCGGTTTCGATCAGGTAACCGATCGCGCCCGCGAGCGCCGCCACGCCGTTGTTGTCCTTCGCGAAACCGACCGCCACGCCGATCGCGAACAGCAGCGGCAGGTTGTCGAAGATCGCACCGCCGGCGTCGGCGATCATCTTGATGTTGAACACGTCCGGCTGGCCGAGTCGCAGCAGGATGCCGGCAACCGGCAGTACCGCGATCGGTAGCATCAGTGCCCGGCCCAGGCCCTGTATTTTCAGAAACGGATTCCCGTTCATTCAGTCCTCCAATCCTTGTCTCGTCATTAATCGTCGTTGACCTAATTGCTTTCGTCGTGAAACCGTCGCGAACCTGCCGTCGACGCTCAGTCGAGCGGCCAGACCTCGCGGCTTGCTGCCCTTACCGCCTGTGCCGAATCGAGCGCGAGCAGATCCTGCGCGCGCTGACGGCACAACTGGTAATCGAGACGGCGCACACGCGCCTTGATGCCCGGCACCGATACGGGATCGACCGACAGTTCGGTCACGCCGAGGCCCACCAGGATCGGCACCGCGAGCGGATCGCCGCCGAGCGCACCGCACACGCCGACCCACTTGCCGTGCCTTTCCGCACCGCGCACCGCGATGTCGATCAGGCGCAGCACGGCCGGATGCAGGCCGTCGGATTGCGCGGCGAGATCGGCCTGGCAGCGGTCCATCGCGAGCGTGTACTGCGTCAGGTCGTTGGTGCCGATCGACAGGAAATCCGCGTGCTGCGCGAGCTGGTCGGCCAGCAGCGCGGCCGACGGCACCTCGATCATCACGCCGACCTCGATCGGCTCGGTGCGGCCCTGCGCGCGCGCGAATTCGTCGATGCGCTTTTTCAGGCGCACGAGCTCGCCCACGTCGGTCACCATCGGCAGCAGGATGCGCACCGCGCCGAGCGGCTTCACCGCGAGCAGGCCCTGCAACTGATCGTCGAGCAGATCGGGGCGCACCTGCGCGAGACGGATGCCGCGCAGGCCGAGCGCCGGGTTCGGTTCGGGCGGCAGCGTCAGGTAGTCGACTTCCTTGTCCGCGCCGACGTCGAGCGTGCGGATGATCGCCGTGCGGCCCTGCAGCGCGTCGACGATCGACTGGTAGCTCTGCTGGTGCTCGACGACCGTCGGCGCGGCCTGGCGATGGATGAACATCAATTCGGTACGCAGCAGGCCGACCGCGTCGGCGCCGTTGTCGACCGCGGTGTTCGCGTCGTCGAGCGTCGCGATGTTCGCGGCGACCTCGATCGCGCGACCGTCGACCGTCGCGGCGGCTTCACCCGCCAGTTGCCGGTTCGCCTCGCGCACGCCGTCGAGGCGCTGGCGTTCGTGCCGCGCGCGCTCGACATCGAGCGCGGTCGGTGCGTGTTCGAGCCGGCCCGCGCTCGCATCGACGACGACCTGCGTACCGTCCGGAATCGCGTACAGCGCATCGCCGACCGCGACCAGCGCCGGAATGCCGAGCTGCCGCGCGATGATCGCCGCGTGCGACGTCGCGCCGCCGCGCGCCATCACGAGCGCGGTCACGCGCTGGCGATCGAGCGACGACAGGTCGGACGGCGTGAATTCCTCGGCCGCGAGCACCGCTTCGTCGGGCAGCGCACGCGCGGCTCCGTTCGTATGACCGAGCGCGCGCAGCACGCGCTTCTCGATGTCGCGCAGGTCGGCCGCGCGTTCGGCGAGCAGCGCATCGTCGAGCTTCGACAGCGTGTCGATCTGCGTGCGGATCGTCGCGCGCCAGGCGAAGCCCGCGCTCTTGCCGAGGCTGATCAGGTCGCGCGCCGCGTCGATCAGCGTCGGGTCCTCGAGCAGCACGCGGTGCACCGCGAAGATGCCCGCTTCGCCGACCGCGCCGCGCGCCGATGCGTTGCGCACCGTTTCGTCGAGTTCGGCGTCGACCGCCTTCAGCGCCTGGTCGAGCTGGCGGCTTTCCGCAGCCGGCGTGCCGGCGGCCTGCTCGGGCGGCACGATTTCCGCATCGTCGAGACGCACCAGCGTACCGACCGCGATGCCGGGCGCCGCACACACGCCCGCGAGCGTGTTCGGGTCGATTGGTGCGCCATCGCGCGGTGCGCCGGTGTTGCGCGCGATCGTCTGCGGCACGGGCGATGTCATCCGCGCCGGTTTTTCCTCGACTTCGCCATGCGCTTCGCGCAGCAGCTCGTGCTCGACCGCATCGACGGCCTGCTGCGCATGCGCGCCACGGCCGACCAGTTCGACCGTCGCACCTTCGCCGGCACCGAGCCCGAGCAGGCCGACGACGCTCGCGATCGACGCCTTGCGGCCGTCGAACAGCACGTCGACGGTCGCGTCGAACCCGCGCACGGCTTCGCGTGCTCGCGCGGCCGGCCGCGCATGCAGGCCGCCCGGTTGCGCCAGCACGATTTCACGGCGCACTTCGTTCTGCGCCGCGGCGCCGGCCTGTGCCGCCTGCACGGCCGCTTCGCCCTTGCCGCGCAGCGCGAGCAGCGGCGTCTCGCCGGCCGTCGCGAAGCCGCTGGCACGATCGACGACCTCGAATGCATCCGAGTTCGCGATCGCGATCACCGACACGAGCGAATGCGCGCTGCGCGCCACCGCATCCTGGTCGAACTCGATCAGCAGCGTGCCCGCCTCGACACGCGCGCCGGCCTCGATATGCGCAATGAAGCCCTGCCCGTTCAGCTCGACGGTGTCGATGCCGATGTGCAGCAGCACTTCCGCGCCTTGCGGCGTCGTGATCGTCACCGCGTGACCCGTGCGCGCGAGGTGCGACACGACGCCCGCACACGGTGCGACAAGCTTGCCCGCGAGCGGGTCGATGCCGATGCCGTCGCCGAACATCCCGCCGGAGAACACCGGATCGGGCACGTCGGCCAGCGGAACGATCGGCCCCGTCAGCGGGGCAAGCAGAACGATCTGATCGTGGGTGGGGCTCTTCAACTGGGACTCCTCGGCGCGTCTCATCGGCTGTCTCGGCTATCAGTGCGTTTCGGTGACTTTGTTCAGGTGGCGCGGCGTATCGGGATTGCGGCCGCGCGCGACGGCGAGATCCGCCGCCATCACGTAGAACGAAAGAATGGCGGCGATCGGGTCGAGCGCCGAATGGGCGGACTGCGCAAGCGGCAGCGTCGCGCCGGGCGTGCCGGCGGGCGCCGCGAGCAGCACGGCCGCGCCGCGGGCGCGCATGTCTGCGGCGAGCTGCAGCAGGCCAGCCTGCTCGGGCCCCGGCGGTGCGAACACGAGCAGCGGATAGTCGCGGTCGATCAGTTCCATCGGGCCGTGACGGACTTCGGCGCTCGAGAACGCCTCGGCCTGGATGCCGGACGTTTCCTTCAGCTTCAGCGCGGCTTCCTGCGCGATCGCAAGGCCCAGCCCGCGGCCGATCACGATCATCCGCTCGACACCCGCCAGCGCGGCAACGGCCTGCGACCAGTCGAGCTGGCCGGCCTGCGCGAGTACGTCGGGCAGACCGCGCAGCGCGGTCATCAGCGCGGCGTCGCGCTGCCAGTAGGCAACGATCTGCGCGGACAGCGACAGCATCGCGATATAGCTCTTCGTCGCGGCCACCGACAGTTCGGGGCCGGCGAGCAGCGGCAACTGGTGCTCGCATGCGTCGGCGAGCGGCGACGGCAGCACGTTCACGGCGGCGACGGTACGCGCGCCGGCTTCGCGCAGCGCGGCCATCGTGTTGACGAGATCGGGGCTCTTGCCCGACTGGGAGAAGGCGATCGCGAGCTGGTCCTGCACCTTCAGCGGCGCCTGCTGCAGCGTGGCGACCGACATCGGCAGCGACGCGACCGGCACGCCGAGGCGGCTCATCGTCAGGCTCGCGAAATAGCTCGCGGCGTGATCCGAGCTGCCGCGCGCGACCGTCAGCGCGACGGCCGGCGGGTGATCGAGCAATTGGCCGGCGAGCGCTTCGACGCGCGTGGTGTCGGCAATCTGCGCGGCGACGACCTGGGCGGACTCGCGCGCTTCCTTAAGCATATTCGACAATCGATTCTCCTTCGACGTAGGTCGCGGTGAGGTTCAGGTCGCGATCGAACACCGCGAGGTCGGCCCATGCGCCGCGCTCGAGGCGGCCGCGATCGGTGACGCCGAGGTAGTCGGCCGCATAGCGCGACATCCGGTTCGACACGTCGGCGATCGGCAGGCCGAGCGACACGAGATTGCGCAGCGCCTGATCCATCGTCAGCGTGCTGCCGGCGAGCGTGCCGTCGGCGAGGCGCACGCCGCCGAGGCACTTCGTCACGTGCTGGCTGCCGAGCCGGTATTCGCCGTCGGGCATGCCGGTTGCCGAGGTGCTGTCGGTCACGACGTACAGGCGCGGGATCGCGCGCAGCGCAGCACGAATCGCGCCCGGATGTACGTGCAGCAGGTCGGGGATGATTTCCGCGTATTCGGCATGAGCAAGCGCCGCGCCTACCAGGCCCGGGTTGCGGTGATGCAGCGGCGACATCGCGTTGAACAGGTGCGTGAAGCCGCACGCGCCGTGCTTGAGCGCGGCCACCGCGTCGTCGTAGGTCGCGAGCGAATGGCCGAGCTGCACGCGCACGCCGCGCGCCGCCATCTCGCCGATGATCTCGATATGGCCGGCGATTTCGGGTGCGAGCGTGACGACGCGGATCGGCGCGATCGACAGGTACTTCAGTACTTCGTCGAGCACGGCCGACACGGCCGCGTCGGGCTGCGCACCGAGCTTGCCGGGGTTGATGTACGGCCCTTCGAGGTGTACGCCGAGCACCCGCGCGCCGCCCGGCGTGCGGGTGCGCGCGACGGTGCCGAGGTTGCCGACGACTTTCATCAGTTCGTCGCGCGGTGCGGTCATCGTCGTCGCGAGCAGGCTCGTCGTGCCGAATTGCGCGTGCGTGCGGGCGATCGTCTCGATCGCGTCGCCGCCTTCCATCACGTCGGCGCCACCGCCGCCGTGCACGTGCAGGTCGATGAAGCCGGGCAGGATGTAAGGCGCATCGTTCTTCGCGGGATCGACGGGCTTGCCGTCGAGGGTCGTGATGCGGCCGTTCTCGCTATCGAGCGAACCGTGAATCCAGCCGTCGGGGGTAAGGATGTTTCCAGTCAGCATGACGTTCTCTTGATGATCTGGTGACGCGGGCATCCGCGTCGTGATTTGCAAATCCGTGTCGTTACTTCACGCGTGTCGCGCGCGGGCAGTCTCGCGCGTCAGCGTTTCAGTTCGGCGACGAAGTCGTAGTAATCGTCGCGGCAATACGTTTCACTCACTTCGATCGCGCGCTGGTCGGCGCCGTAGCCGATCCGCGTGATCACCAGCAGCGCCGAACCCGGCTTCACTGCCATCCATTTCGCGATCGCGTGGGTCGCGTTCGCCGCGCGAAAGTGCTGCAGCGCGCGCACGACGGTCATCCCGCGCGCTTCGAGGTATTCGTACAGCGACGCGCCGAGCACCTGCGGATCGGGCACCACCGCCGCCGGCAGCGTCGAGTGCTCGACGGCCATCACGATGCCGTCCGCGCGGCGCAGCCGTTCGAGCCGCGCCACCGTCGCGCCGGGCGCGAGACCGAGACGCGTGATCTCGTCGCGGTTTGCGGCGCGCAGCGTGCGCGACAGCCACACCGAATCGGGCACGAAGCCGCGCTGCTGCATCTTCGCGGTGAAGCCGACGAGACGCGACAGCGGATCGGCGACACGCGGCGTGATGAAGCTGCCTGCCCCGCGCGCCCGCTTGATCAGACCCTGCTCGACCAGCAACGCGAGTGCGCGACGGGCCGTGATCCGCGACACACCGACCGACACCGACAGCAGCCGCTCCGACGGCAGCGCCTCGCCGGCCCGCCACGCGCCGGCGTGAATCGCGCTCGCCAGGTTGCGGGCGAGCTGCAGATAGAGCGGCGTGTCGCTGAGGGGATCGGGCGCCAGTTCGGACCAGCCGGTTTCCATGTGCCTCCGGGTGTCGGACGACGACCGCAGGCCGTCGAAAGTGAGGGCATTATATAACCACCATAATACCAGTCAACGAACTGGTATTAGCCGTGCCGAAATCGCCGGAAGCCTTGCCCGGCAAGCGTTTTAGTTCCAACAAACCCTTTGTTTACAACGAAGTGCGGGATAGGGATTTACCCGGATTGGTATGCAAGGGGACAGTTCCAGTACGCGGTTCGGCCAGGTTTTGGGCGCGAATATAAGACCTGAATAGAACCAGTTGAGCCGACTGGTATGCATGGATGGAAAAGCACCGCGCGTTCGGCGGCGCGCGCCGGTTGCGTCAGTGGAATTCGCGGCTCGATGTGCGCAGGCCGCCGAGCAGCGGCGTCAGATCCTCGAAGTGCTGTACGACGAGGTGCCGCACGTCGCTCGCGACCTGCCACACGCCGGACGCGGCGAGCAGCCGCGAGTCGAGGGTTTCGCGGCGCTGCCGCGCGAGCAGCTCGGGCCGGACGATCAGGTTCACGCAGCCCGTTTCGTCCTCGAGCGTCATGAACATCACACCTTTCGCGGTGCCCGGCATCTGCCGCGCAGTCACGAGCCCGCACGCACGCGCGAGCCGGCCGTCGGGGCGGTCGTGCAATTCGGCTGCGGACGACAGCCGCCGCGCGCGCAGCGCGGGCCGCAGCAGCGCGACCGGGTGGCGGTTCAGCGTAAGGCCGGTGGTGTGATAGTCGGCGAGGATGTCGTCGGCTTCCGACGGCGCGCCGAGTGCAGGCTTCTCCGCTTCGTCGATCGGTGCGGTCGCGAGCAGGTCGCGTTCGGGGGCTGCTGCAACCGCTTGCCACAGCGCATCGCGGCGGTGGCCGGCGAGCGTTGCAAGTGCGTTCGCGGCCGCGAGCGCTTCGAGATCGCGGCGTTCGAGTTGCGCGCGGCGCGCGAGGGTGTCGACGTTGTCGAACGGGCCGGCCGCCGTGCGTGCTGCTTCGATGCGGCGCGCGGCAGCTTCGCCGAGACCGCGCACGAGCGACAGGCCGAGCCGCACGGCCGGCTGGCCATCGGGAGGCGGCTGGTCGGGCAGCGCTTCGAGCGAGGCCTCCCAGTTGCTTTGCGTCACATCGATCGGCAGCACCTGCACGCCGTGGCGCTTCGCGTCCTGCACGAGTTGCGACGGCGGGTAGAAACCCATCGGCTGGCTGTTCAGCAGCGCGGCGAGGAAGATCGCCGGTTCGTGGCATTTGAGCCAGCTGCTGGCGTACGCGAGTTTCGCGAAGCTGGCGGCGTGGCTTTCGGGGAAACCGTAATCGCCGAAGCCCTTGATCTGTTCGAAGATCTGCTCGGCGAAGTCGGGCGGATAGTCGCGCTCGCGCATCCCGTCGACGATCTTGCGGTGATATTTCTCGAGATTGCCCTTGCGCTTCCACGCGGCCATCGCGCGGCGCAGTTCGTCAGCCTCGCCGGGCGTGAAGCCCGCCGCGATCATCGCGATCTGCATCACCTGTTCCTGGAAGATCGGCACGCCGTACGTCCGTTCGAGCGCAGGCTTCAAATCCTCCTTCGGATAACTGACCTTTTCGATGCCCTGGCGGCGTTTCAGATAGGGATGCACGGCTCCGCCCTGGATCGGCCCCGGCCGCACGATCGCAACCTCGATCACCAGATCGTAGTAAGTCCGCGGGCGCAGGCGCGGCAGCATCGACATCTGCGCGCGCGATTCGATCTGGAACACGCCGACCGTATCGGCACGGCAGATCATGTCGTAGGTCGCCTTGTCATCCTGCGGGATGTGCTTCAGCGTGAACGGTTCGCCATCCGGCTCCGGCGGCCCGCGCCACGCGGTACGCATGTCGAAGGCGCGATGCAGCGCCGACAGCATGCCGAGCGCGAGCACATCGACCTTCATCAGCTTGAGCGATTCGAGGTCGTCCTTGTCCCACTGGATCACGCGCCGCCCGTCCATCGCCGCGTTCTCGACCGGCACGAGCCGCGTGAGCTTGCCGCGGCTGATCACGAAACCGCCCGAGTGCTGCGACAGGTGGCGCGGAAAATTCAGCAGCCGCGCGGCGAGCCGGGCCCATGCCAGGATGAGCGGCGTCTCGGGATCGAGTCCGATCGTCGAGAATTGCTGCAGCAGGTCGCGGCTGCCGTCGAACCAGCGGTGCGCTTTCGCGACGCGATCGACCAGCATCGGATCGACGCCGAGCGCCTTGCCGGTTTCGCGCAGCACGCCGCGCGGGCGATAGGTCGATACGGCAGCGGCGAGTGCGGCGCGGTTGTGCCCGTATTTTTCGTAGATATGCTGGATCACCTCTTCCCGACGCTGATGCTCGAAGTCGACGTCGATGTCGGGCGGCTCGCCTCGCTCCACGCTGATGAAGCGTTCGAACAGCATCGTGCTCTGCTCGGGATTCACCTCGGTGATGCCGAGGCAGAAGCAGACGACCGAGTTCGCCGCCGAGCCGCGACCCTGGCACAGAATGTTCTGGCTGCGCGCGTATTTGACGATGTCGTAGACGGTCAGGAAGAACGGCTCGTAGCTCAGTTGCGCGATCAGGTCGAGTTCATACCGGATCTGCTTCGACACCTTCTCCGGCACACCTTGCGGATAGCGTGTGGCCGCCCCGGCCATGGTTTCCTGCTCCAGATAGCTCGTTGGCGTGAGCCCCTTCGGCACGATCTCGTCGGGATACTCGTAGCGAAGCGAGTCGAGTTTGAAATCGCACGTATCGAGAATCGTGCAGGTCTCCTCGATCTCTGCCGGCGAATACAGATTCCCGATCCGGTTCCGCCCGCGCAAATGCTGTTCCGCATTCGGCGCAAGCGCATACCCGCACTCGGAAACCGGCATGCCGACGCGAATCGCCGTCATCACGTCCTGCAGCTCCTTGCACGAGCGCCGGTGCATCGTCACGTCGCCCAGCGCGACGATGCGCACGCCACGCCGCTCGCCGGCCGCACGAATCTCCTCGCGCTGCGCACCGTCCAGCGCGCGCTGCAGTTGCACGAGCCCGAGCCGTGCACGCTCGCCGAACGTCGTGCGAAACCACGCGACCTGCGCATCGAGTACATCCGCACGCACCGGATACGTCGGCACGAGAATCGCGAAGCAGTCGGGCATGCCGCGCAAGTGCGCAAACTCGGCAGGCGGCGCCGACAGCATCCGCGACGTCAGCGTGTAAGTGCCCTTCGGCGAAGCCATCCGCCGCCACGAAATCAGCTCGGACAGATTGCCGTAGCCTTCACGATTCTGCGCAAGCAACACGAGCCCGAACGCGCCAGGGCCGGGATCGTGGCCAGGTGCGACGTCATCCGGCGTGACCTCGAAATACGAACCGATGACGAGCGGCAGCCCTTTCGCCTTCGCCGCGACGTGCATGCGCGGCGCACCGGCGAGCGAGCATTCGTCGGTGATCGCGATCCCGCGATAGCCGAGCTCGAACGCACGCTCGACCAGTTCCTCCGCATGCGACGCGCCATGCAGGAACGAAAAGTTCGAACGGCAGAACAACTCCGCGTAATCGGGCAGCCAGCTGAATTCCGCAACCATCACCGTTCACCCGAACAGGCCGTGCAGGAACCAGCGCGGCTCGGCCTCGCTCCCCGCCCGCTCCTTGAACACCCAGTAGCACGCACCGGCCTCGTCCTGCGCGACGCAGTAATCGCGCGCAGCGAGCTGGCCATCGAACCACCCGGCCTCGATCCGTTCCACCGACGACATCATCCTCAGCGGCGTATGAAATACCGGCCGCTCCCCACGCATCAACAACGGCAGCGGCTCCGCCAGCAACCACGCGGGCCTCGGCGGCACGGCCGGCGGCCA
>NZ_JAAGPM010000182.1:0-13099 GCF_017104865.1 Burkholderia sp. Ac-20349 | reverse complement strand
GGCCGCCCCGCAGGACGCGCCGGCCGCCGCATCCGCACCCGCGCCGGCTGCGATGGCGGCGGCCGCCAAACCCTTCGCGCCACCCGCCGAATCCGCGATACCCGCCGACGAGTTCGGCAAGACCGTGAAGCTCGGCGAACAGATCTTCCTGCACACGCCCGAGTTCGCGGGCAAGTACGTCGGTAACAAGCTGACCTGCGCGAGCTGCCACCTCGATGCGGGCCGCCGGCCCGATTCGAGCCCGATGTGGGCCGCGTACCTGTTGTATCCCGCGTACCGCAGCAAGAATGGCCACGTGAACACGTTCGCCGAGCGCCTGCAGGGGTGCTTCCGCTACAGCATGAACGGCAAGGCGCCGCCGGCCGGCGACCCGATCCTTGTCGCGCTCGAAACCTATTCGTACTGGCTCGCGAAGGGCGCGCCGGTCGGCACGAAACTGCCGGGGCAGGGTTTCCTGAAACTGCCGCCGCCCGCGCAGAAGGCCGACTATGCGCGCGGCGCCGCCGTCTACACGCAGCACTGCGCGCTGTGCCACGGCGCGGACGGCCAGGGGCAGTCGAGCGGCGACAAGGCGGTCTTCCCGGCGCTGTGGGGCGCGCGGTCGTTCAACTGGGGTGCGGGGATGGGCGACATCCGCAATGCGGCCGGCTTCATCAAGGCCAACATGCCGCTCGGACTCGGCGGCACGCTGACCGATCAGGAGGCATGGGACGTCGCGACCTTCATGGACAGCCACGAACGTCCGCAGGACCCGCGCTTCACGGGCTCGGTGCAGGACACGCGCGCGAAGTTCCACAATTCGCCCGATTCGATGTATGGGCTCAGCGTGAACGGGCGCGTGCTCGGCGCGCCGTGACGCAGGCGCCGTGCCGGCCATCCGGCCCGCACGGCCTGCCCGTTCACGGATGCCAGCGATACACGATCATGCTCGTGCCGTTGTAGTTGTCCTTCGTGATCACGTATTCGCCGGTCGAGCGCAGATACGCGCGGATCCCGTACATCGAGTCGACGTCGTTGCCGACGTCCATCGCCGACGTGTTCGAGTTGGTCAGCGTCGTGACGAGGGCGCCCGTGTTGAGATCGAACACGTCGACGTTCGGCACGGTGTGCACATAGCCGACGAACAGGTAGTGGCCGGCCGCCGCGATCGATTTCGGGTTCGCGCTGGTCAGGTTGATCACCGGGTTCGGCGCGGTCGTGTTGCCGTTCTTCCAGCCGTGATAGACCTCGATGTGCCCGTTCATCGCGGTCCAGTCCCAGTTGTTCGCGAGGCCCTGCGCGAGAATCATCGTGTCGCTGTCCGCCTGATAGACGATGCGCGTGGTCGGCGCCACGGTGCTCGGCACGGGCGTCGTCACCGGCTTGCCCCATGACGGCTTGCCGGTCGCGTCGAAGCCCGTCATCGGGTAGCGGGTAATCGCGTTGGAGCCGTTCAGCCCGGCCCATACGTCGCCGTTGCCGTCGATATCGAAACCGGTCGTGACCTGCAACGTCGTGTTGAACGGCTTGCCCGGCAGCGAGCCCGCCGGATTCGCGATGTAGCCGGTCGCCGGCGTGAAGTAATAGAAATTGAAGTTGCCGGGGTTCTGGCCCGACGCGACGAGAATCCGGTTGCCGCCGACCATCACGAGCTGGCCGAAGTGCTGGCCGCGCTGGTAGTCGTTCATGTCGAGGCGCGGATCCTTCGGATAGGTGAACGGATCGACCGTGTTCGCGACGAACGTGCCGCCCGCCGAGCCCGTGTACACGTTGTTGCCGCTGTAGAAGAACGCGCCGTCCGTCGCCGGGTCGGGTGCGGCGATCGCCTCGAAGTTCAGCGCCTGCAGCTTCCATTGCAGCGCGCCCGTCGGGCTGTACGAATGCAGGTCGGTGCTGCCGTTGCGCCCGAGATCCCAGCCGCCGCCCCACGCGTTGTTGAGCACGTACAGGTTGCCGCCTGAATCCTTGCCGATGCCGACCACGCGCGTGAAGCGCTTGTCGCCCACCTGCCCCTTGATGCCCGAGGTCGTGTCGAGATAGCCGCCCTGCACGCCGAACGTGCCGATCTGCTGCGGCACCCCGGCGAGGCTGTAGATCTTGATGTTCATGTCGCGGCCCTGGTCGCCCACCAGCAACTGCCCCGTCGACGCGTCGAAATACAGCGCCGACGGCCGCGCGCCGGCCGCCATCTGGATCGTGTTCATCAGCGTGCCGGTCGCGCTGTACTGCACGACCACGCCCGCGCTCATGCGCGCCACCCACAGGTTGCCCGCGGCATCGAGCGCCAGCGCGCCGGGCCCGGTCACGCCGATGTCGCGCTGCCAGACGCCGTCGGTCGTGTACACGCGCACGCGGTTGCCGTAGAAATCGCTCGCGTACAGCAGGTTGCCGGCCGTCGCGAGGCCGGTGATCACGTCCGGGTTCGGGAGGCCCGTCCACGTGCTGACCGGGATGCGCAGGTCGCGCTTGTTCGTGCTGCGGTTGTAGCGGCCCACCGAGCCGCTGCCGAAGGTGCGGTTGTAGCCGAGCGCGACGAAGATCGACGTCGCGTTGCCGGTAATCGCGCCGCCCTGGAATTCGTCGTGGATGCCGATCGTGCCCATCGACTGGCCGTTCTGGTAGAGCGCGACGCCGCCCGCGTTCTCGTCCCAGCGCGACGCCGTGTAGATCACGCCCTCGGGCGCGACCCACATCGAGCGCGCCGCATTGCCGACGTGCTGGGCCAGCGTGCCGTACGTGTTCGCGAGCCAGTCGGTCGAGTATTGCACCTGCGCGTGACTCGCCGGTGCCAGCATCGCCATGCACATTCCCAGCAACGCCGCCCGAATTTGTTTCATTGACATGAATAATGCTCCCGAACATTCAATTGTCGACACTGTAAATCGCGGCGCATGAAATATTGGTGATTCCGGCTAAAGCGCATTCGCCGTCACCCCGAATTATTCACGCCGTTCCTTTTGCCGTCCGGCGCTTTTCCGTCAACGATGGTCAAACCCGCTCACCGCGCCGCAACGGCTGGCCGGCCGCACGGTTTCGGTGCTTTTTCCCCGGCATTTTCTTCCGGGCCGTTCAATGCGAATGCGTCATTTTTTCTGAAATGTCCGCATTGCCTTTTTCATTCCCCGGAAATGAGCTCAATGATTACAAATCGAAATTGAAATGAAAGGGAAAAAATATTATCCGGCGCAATCGCGTTGTCGCGATTCAGCGCAGCGGCATATGGCGGAAGAAAGGGAAGAAGGAAGGGAAAAGCGGGAGACGGCAAGCAAACCAGAACCGCGCGCCGGCCATGCCGGCACGCGGCCGCGATCGTTCAGCTCGCGTCGTCGAGCGTCGGGCCGTCCCAGCCGTCGACGAATTTCGGCAGCGCGTCGACGACGTCGATCACGCGGTGCCGGTAGAACAGGTGCATCGTCGGCTGCAGGTCGCCGGGCAACTGCCCGCCGTGCGCCCGCGCGGCCAGGCTGTTCGGCACGACGCGCATGCCGAGCCGGTTGGTGCCGAACACGATCTCGCCGCACGACGCGCAGTACGTGCGCGACATCGACTTCGCCGGATGCGGGAACGTCGCGTGGCCGCCTTCGACGGCCACCTGCTCCGGCGGCCACGCGGTCGCGGACAGCACCGGCGTGCCGTAGAAATCGCGGCAGGTCGCGCAATGGCAGTTCGCGCGCGCCGCCGGTTCGCCGCGCAGCGTCACGGTGACGGTGCCGCACAGGCAACTCGCGGAATGCGTTCGGGTCATGTCGTCTCCTCGAAGAAAGGAGGCGACAGTATAGGAGCATGCGTGCAACGTTGCCGGCATCGCGCGCGGGCAACGTTGCAGCCGCAACGATCGCTGCGCGTCAGAACTTCTGGCGCAGGCCGAGGCTGACGATGGCCTGCGACCGCGAATCGGACGAGTGGCCGTTCGCCTTGTCGGACACCGACGCGGTCGCCGCCACCGGCCGGCCCATCGCGTCGAGCGTCATGCCCGACGCATGCTGGTACGCGCCGAGCAGGTACACGCTGGTGCGCTTCGACAGGTCGTAGACGGCGCCGAGCGTCACGTTGTGATACTGCGCGCGGTCGTCCACGCCATCGACATCGCTGCCGCGCGTGTAGCTGTAGCCCGCGAACAGTTGCGTCTGCGGGCGCACGTTCCAGCGCGTGAACACGCCCACGACGTTGAACGTCGCGTGGCCCGTGAACAGCGACTGGCCGCCGCTGCGGTACTGCACGTTGCTGTAGTCCACGCCGACGACGGCCGGGCCGAAGTCGTAGGTCGCGCCGGTCGCGATGATCTGCTGCGATTGCGCGCTCGCATAGCCTTCGTTGATCGACGAGTTGAACAGCCCGTCGTCGGTGCTCTGCCACTTGCCGGTCGTCGGGTCGGTCGCGCCCGTCTTGCTGTTGTCCGAACGCTCGAAGCCGACCCCGACGCGCAGCGGGCCTGCCGCGTAACCGGCGCCGACGCTCCACGTGTTGCGCTGCTTCATGCTGCCCGGCTGGCTGCCGAAGCCGTACAGCGCGCCGAACGTGAAGCCCGAGTAGTTGGCGCTCGTGTACTTGATCGAGCTGTCGACACGCGCGGTCTGGTCGAGGTCGTCGATATCGCCCGGGTGCGCGCCGAAGCCGCCGATGTACGACGACGGGCCGACCGGGCTCACGAAGTCGTCGAGCGACGTGTACTGGCGGCCGAGCGAGACCGTGCCGTAGCGATCACTGCCGAGACCGACGAACGCCTGGCGGCCGAACTGGCGGCCGCCCTGGCCCGACGTGCCGTTCGTGATGTCGAAGCCGTTCTCGAGGACGAACAGCGCGCGCAGCCCGCCGCCGAGATCCTCGGAACCCTTGATGCCCCAGCGACTGCCGGACAGGTTGCCGGTCGTGAGCGCCACGTCCGAATGGCCGGTGTACGCGCCCGCCGAGCCGACCCGCTCGTTGCTGCGATAGGTCACGCCCGCATCGACGATGCCGTACAGCGTGACGGAGCTTTGCGCGGCGGCGATGCCCGCGAGCGAGAGCAGCAGCGGGGCTGCGATCAGTTGCTTGTTCATGATTGTCGTGTCTCCGGGCGGTGAACCCGTTGTTCTGGCTGTCAGTTGCGAGTAGCGCGCGGGCGGCGAGATCCACCGGCGGTGCGAGGCCGGTGACGCGCGCGCGACGACGCGGCGGGCATGCCCGCTGCGGCCGTCATGGTAAATGGAACCGGTTCCGGTCGAAAGCGGAATAATGAAAACAGTTTGTTTCCAAAATCGAGATAGTGGAACGGATGGCCGTGTACGCCGTGCGCCGTCCCTGTACAGCCCGGGCGGGCGCAGCCGATAATCGAACGCGCCGTCCATCAGGAGAGCCTTCATGCATGAAACGACCTTGCTGATCTTCGCCGCCGTCGCCTTCGTCGGCATCGCGACACCCGGCCCGACCGTGCTGCTCGCGCTGACCAACGGCTCGCGCTACGGCGTGCGCCGCGCGGCCTACGGCTTCGCGGGCGCGATGCTGTCCGACTTCGTGCTGATCGTCGCGGTCGCGCTCGGCCTCGGCGCGCTGCTGATGGCGTCGGCGTTCTGGTTCTCGGTGGTGAAGTGGCTCGGCGCCGCGTACCTCGCCTATGTCGGCATCCGGCTGCTGATGTCGAAGGGGTCGCTCGACGTCGCCGCCGCGCACGACGGCGCGGCATCCGGGCGCAACGCGTCGATCTTCGCGAAGAGTTTCCTCACGGCGGTGACGAACCCGAAGGGCTATCTGTTCTTCTCGGCGTTCCTGCCGCAATTCCTCGATCCGTCCGCGCCGCTCGCGCCGCAATACATCGCGCTCGCGGTCACGTTCGCGCTGCTCGACGGCGCCGTGATGTTCGGCTACGCGCTGCTCGGCGCACGCGCGGTGCGGCTACTGAAGCGCGCGGGTGCGCTGTGGCTCGAACGCACGTGCGGCGCGATGCTGCTCGCGCTCGCCGGGTCGCTCGCGCTGTACCGGCGTCACGCGGCATAGGAGCGGATCCCGATGAGAATCGCTGCACCGCCCCGCTCCGGCTTTCCCGGCCTGTCGCTCCGCCAGCTCGAACGCGCCGACCTCGACGCGTGGCACGCGTACCTGACGAACCCCGACGTCTTCCGCCACACGAGCTGGAACCTGCGCTCGCCCGACGATCTTCTGCCGCTGTTCGACGCCATCGAATCGACCGACCCGGATTCGATCCGGCGCCTTGCCGTGATCGACGATGCATCGGGGGCACTCGCCGGGACGATCGGCCTGCATACCGTGTCCACCGTGAACCGCTCGGCGGAGATCGCATACGATCTCGCGCCGTCGCACTGGGGGCGCGGGATCGCGAGCGCGCTGTGCGCGGCCGTCACCGCGTGGGCATTCGCGGACGGCGGCTTCATCCGCATGCAGGGCGTCGTGCTGACCAGCAACGCGGGCTCCGCACGCGTGCTGCAAAAGTGCGGCTACCGCTACGAAGGGCTGTTGCGCGCGTACAAGATCGTGCGCGGCACGCCGGGCGATTTCGCGATGTACGCGCGCCTCGCGACCGACTGACGCGCCCCGCGATTTCACGTCAACCCGCTCACGGCTGCGCAGGCGCACGCCATTGGACGGCCTGCGCCGAATTGGCGACAATCGCCGTTTCCGTCCACGACGATCCGCCATGAAAATCGCCGCGCTGTCCGACATCCACGGCAACCTCGCCGCACTCGATGCGGTGCTCGACGACGTCCGCCGCCGCGGTGCCGACGTGATCGTCAATCTCGGCGACATCCTGTCGGGCGCGCTCCATCCGGCCGAAACAGCCGACCGCCTGATCGCGCTCGACCTGCCGACCATCAAGGGCAATCACGAACGGCAACTGCTCACCGGCGATCGCGAGTCGATGCGGCTGTCGGATCGCTGGGCGCACGACACGCTGCGCACCGATCATCTCGACTGGATCGCCGCGCTGCCCGAACGCGCGACACTCGGCGACGACGTATTGATGGTGCACGGCACGCCGGACAGCGACCTCGTCTATTTCCTCGAAACGGTCACGCCCGACGGCTGCCGTGCGGCCACGCCCGATGAAATCGCGCGGCGCGCGGGCGACGCACCGGCGTCGCTGATCCTGTGCGGCCACACGCACATGCCGCGTACGGCAAAGCTCGACGACGGCCGGCTGATCGTCAACCCGGGCAGCGTCGGGCTGCAGGCATACACGGACGACCTGCCGCATCCGCACCGCATCGAAACGGGTTCGCCGCATGCGCGCTACGCGATGGTGTCGCGCACGGCGGCCGGCTGGAACGTCGAATTCCATGCGGTCGAATACGACTGGCACACGGCTGCGGCCACCGCGGCCACGCGCGGCCGCGACGACTGGGTCGTCGCCCTGCGCACCGGCCGTTGCTGACACGCCCGCCCCATCATCCCGCTTCCCTTCGTTCACCGGAAAACCGCACCGCCATGCCCGTTCCGTCGCAACTGCTTTTCCTGCCCGGCGCATCGGGCAGCACCGCCTTCTGGCAACCGCTCGCCGGCCTCCTGACGCATCCGGCCGAGCGTCGGATCGTCAGCTATCCGGGCTTCGGCGACACGCCGCACGATCCGGCCGTCGACGATTTCGACAGCCTCGTGCGCCGCGTGCTGGACACGATCGACCGGCCGACCGCCGTGATCGCGCAATCGATGGGCGGCGTGATCGCGATGCGCGCGGCGCTCGACAAGCCCGCACTGATCACGCACCTCGTGCTGACGGTCACGTCCGGCGGACTCGACATGGCAGGGCTCGGCGCGCAGGACTGGCGTACCGGTTTCGCGGAAGCCAACCCGCAGCTTCCCGACTGGTTCCTGACGTTCCGTGCCGATCTGTCGCAAGAAATCGGCCGCATCGCGCAACCGACGCTGCTGCTATGGGGCGACGACGATCCGATCAGCCCCGTCGCGGCCGGCCGGCGCCTGCTCGAACGGCTGCCCGATGCACAGCTGCATGTCGTGCCGGGCGGCCGGCACGATCTCGGGGCCGTGCATGCGTCGACGCTCGCTCCGCTCGTCGATGCGCATCTGCGGCGCGTGTGAGGTCGCGCGCTTCGGCTTCGGCTTCGGCTTCGGCTTCGGCTTCGGCTTCGGCTTCGGCTTCGGCTTCGGCTTCAGTTTCGACACGCCCCTGAAACCGCGACGCTCACGCGCCGCATCCCGTCACACCACATTCCTCAACGTGAGCCGCGCCTCGAGCCCGCCGCCGTCCGTCCGGTTGTTCAGCGTGAGCGTGCCGCCCATCGCGAGCGCGAGTTGCCGCGCGATCGCCAGGCCGAGCCCCGTGCCGCCCGTCTCGCGATTGCGCGACGTCTCCACGCGCCGGAACGGCTCGAACACCGCGTCGAGCTGATCGTCCGGAATGCCGGGCCCGCGGTCGAGCACCGCGATCACCGCGCCGCCGTCCGGCGCGGCGTGCACGTCGATCTCGGCCGCGCCCGCGAACTTCAGCGCGTTGTCGACGAGGTTGCCGACGATACGCCGCAGCGCCTTCGGCCGCGTGACGAGCGCGAGCGGCGCGCGGCTGTGCAGCGCGACGTCCTGCCCCGCATCCGTGTAGTCGCACACGATGCTGTCGAGCAGCGCATCGAGATCGATGCGGCGCGCGGCCTCCTCGGTGCCGTGCAGCGTCCGCGCGTACGCGACGCCCTCCTTCACCAGATGCTCCATCTCGAGCAGGTCCTGGCGCAGCTTCGCGCCCTGCACGTCGTCGTCCATCATGTCGGCGCGCAAGCGCATCCGCGTGATCGGCGTCTGCAGGTCGTGCGAGATCGATGCGAGGATCTGCATGCGCTCGGCCATGTACTGCGCGATGCGATCCTGCATCGCGTTGAACGCCCGGGCGGCGCGCGCGACTTCCGACGGCCCGCCCTCGTTCAGCCGCTCGCCCTTCAGGTCGGGGCCGAGCGCATCGGCGGCCTGCGCGAGCTGCTTGAGCGGCCGCGTCGCGAGCCGCACCGCGAGCCAGCAGCACGCGGCCAGCACCGCGAGCTGCAGCACGAGCACGACCGGCAGCCAGCCCGACAGCGGCACCGTCGACATCGGATGGATGTCGATCGTCAGCGGCGACCCGTCGGTCAGGCGCAGATGCACCTGCAGATGTTCGCGGTCGCCGGGGATCGCGTTCGCGGTCAGCGGGTAGTCGCCGCCGATGCCGTCGGAGATCGAGCGCTCGACGCGCGCCGACAGCCGCGCTTCCGGCGGGGTGCCGGTTTCGCCGGGCCCGAGGATGAACGCATAGCTGCGCCGCGCAAGGCGCGGCAGCCAAGCGGCCCGCTCGGCGGGCGGCAGGTGGTCGAGCAGCGCGACCGAGCTCGCGACCTCGCGCTCGATGTAGCCCATCATCAGGTTGGTGGTCGCCTGGTCGCGCTCGGTCACGGTGAGCCAGAACGACAGCGTCTGCGCGAGCGCGAGGCCCACGCACAGGATCAGCGCGAGCCGCGCGAACAGCGAGCGCGGCCAGTGCCACGGCATGCGCGCGCTCATCAGTTGCTCCGAGAAACCCCGTCCTTCAGGGCGGGGAGGAAAGGATTGCTGTTGACAGGCAGCTTCTTCCACCGGTTAGGATCACCTGCATGATCCTTGTCTATCGCTACCGGGTGAAGTCGCTCAACGGACTGCTTAACAAGCAGAGCCGCGCGGTGAACTACGTCTGGAACTTCTGCAATGACACGCAGAAGCACGCGCTCCAGTGGAGCAAGAAGTGGCCGACGGGTTTTGACCTGAACATGCTCACCACTGGCAGCAGCAAGGAACTCGGCATCCATTCCGGCACGGTCAACGCAACGTGCGAGCAATATGCGAAGTCGCGCAGTCAGCACCGGCGACCTTACTTGCGCTATCGGGGCAAAAAGTCTCTTGGCTGGGTGCCGCTGAAGGGCCGTGACCTGAAGCGCGAGGGTGACGCGTTCCGTTTCGCCGGCAACACGTTTCGCGTGTTCAACAGCCGGGCGCTTCCCGAAGGCAAGATCAAGGACGGAACCAACTTTGCGCAGGATGCGCGCGGCAACTGGTTTCTCAACATCGTGATCGAGATGCCGGATGTGCAGGCCCGACCTATCCGTTCCGGCGTCGGCATCGATCTCGGCCTGAAAGACTTCGCCACACTTTCGACCGGCGAGAGACTGCCTAACGATCGGTTCGGTCGATGCGCGGCCGAGAAGCTCGCGAAAGCGCAACGAGCACGAAAGCACAAGCGGCATATCGCGAAGCTGCACGCCAAGGTGGCGAATGCCCGAGCCGACTTCCAGCACAAGCTCGCGCTCGATCTGGTGCGGCGCTTCGATTACATCGCGGTCGGCAACGTGTCGGCCGCGAAGCTCGCCAGAACCAGGATGGCGAAGAGCGTCTACGACGCATCCTGGTCGTCCTTCCGAAACAAGCTCCGTTACAAGGCGATCGCGCACGGAGCCACGTTCGAGGAAGTCGACGAAAGCGGTTCGACCCAGTCCTGCTCGGCGTGCGGATCGAAAGACAGCACGACGCGGCCGAAAGGTATCGCGGGACTGAGAATAAGAGAGTGGGCCTGCAGTGACTGTGGTGTCGAGCATGATCGAGATACCAACGCTGCGTTGAACATTCTCCGATGCGGACGTGCATCGCCAGGTGTGGGAATCCTCTCCCTTTAGGGGGAGGAGGGCGTCAAGGCGTACCGTCGACGGCGGTCACGGCCGACGAGAACACATAGCCCTCGTTGCGCAGCGTCTTGATGTAGCGCGGTTCGCGCGCGCCGTCGCGCAGGCGCTGGCGCAGCCGGCTCACGAGCAGGTCGATCGACCGGTCGAACGGGTCGGACTGCCGCCCCTGCGTGAGATTGAGCAACTGGTCGCGCGTCAGCACGCGTTGCGGGTTGTCGAGGAACACGCGCAGCAGCCGGTATTCGGCGCCGCTCAGCGCGACCAGCGTGCCTTCCGCATCGAGCAGGTGGCGCCCGGTCGTGTCGAGCCGCCATTCGCCGAACGCGAGCATCTCCGCGGTTTCCGTCACCTGCATGCCGGGCGGCAGCATGCGCGCGCGGCGCAGCACCGAGCGGATCCGCGCGAGCAGCTCGCGCACCGCGAACGGCTTGGCCAGGTAGTCGTCGGCGCCCATCTCGAGGCCGATGATGCGGTCGGTTTCCTCGCCGCGCGCGGTCAGCATCAGCACCGGCACCGTCCGGAACTTGCCGGCGCGCAGGTCGCGGCACAGCGTGAGGCCGTCCTCGCCCGGCATCATCAGGTCGAGCACGATCAGGTCGGGCGCGCCGTCGTCCAGCACGTTGCGCATCTCGCGGCCGTTCGCGGCCAGCGACACGCGCATGCCGTTCTTCTCCAGATAGTCCGCGATCAGTTCGCGGATCGCGCGATCGTCGTCGACGATCAGCACGTGGTCGATCTTGTCCATGAGTCGTTGTCGGTGTCGAGGTAGTCGGGCAGGCGATGTCCGCTTTTATACCGCACGGCGGGCATGCGTTTGTATCCCAATGTATCGCGCCGCCGCGACGACACACAACATTGCACACGCGTGGCTCGCCGGACACATCGCAGATACGTCGGCGCCGCCTAATGGGGCCTGTCGAAACCCGTCCGGCCGCCGCCACCGAGCCGCGGCCTCCCGCTCAGGAGAACGCCATGCTGCCCCGACTCAAGATCGCCACCCTCGTCATCGCCCTGGCCGCCACGGCCGGGCTCGCCGCCTTCGCGGGCACCCGCGACGACGCGGGCATGCCGACTTCGCAGGCCGGTACGGCGGCGCCCGATTTCACCGGAATCGACCGCTGGCACAACAGCCCGCCGCTGACGCTCGGCCAGTTGCGCGGCAAGGTCGTGCTCGTCGATTTCTGGACGTACTCGTGCATCAACTGCATTCATACGATTCCGTACGTGAAGGAGTGGGACCGGAAGTATCGCGACCAGGGGCTCGTCGTGGTCGGCGTGCATACGCCCGAGTATCCGTTCGAGCGCGACGCGGGCAACGTCGCCGATGCGATCAAGCGCTTCGGCATCCGGTATCCGGTCGCGCAGGACAATCGCTACGACACGTGGCGTGCGTACGGCAACCAGTACTGGCCCGCGCTGTACCTGATCGACGCGAACGGGAAGGTCGTCTATACGCGCTATGGCGAAGGCGAGTACGACAAGACCGAGGCCGCGATTCGCGGCGCGCTCGCGCAGGCCGGCGAAGGCGCGAAGGGCGCGACGCGCACGCAGTAACGGGCCGGCGCGCGGGCGTGGCGCTTGCCCGCGCATTCCTGCCTGTCGAAGGCGCTTACCCGCGCTTCGCGTCGGCCGCCGCGATCATCGCTTCCCCGATCGCGAGGTTGCCGTTGGCGACCAGCGCATCGCCGGCGCCGCGGATATCGGCCTCGTCCTTGTTCTGCCCGAGCTTGCGCTTGCCGACGAGCCGCGTGATTTCGATCTGCAGCCCGACGATCGACTGCAGCATCTCGTCGAGATAATCCGTCGGCGCGTCGCCCATCTTCCACGGCACCGGCTGCGATGCCTCGTGCGTGCGCGTCAGCCGCGCGACCACGCCGCGCACGAACTTCTCGTCGTCGCGCACCGTGATGCGGCCGTGCGCATGCACGACCACGTAGTTCCACGTCGGCACCTGCCGGTGCGCCACATGCTTGCTCGGATACCAGGTCGGCGAGATATACGCGTCCCCCGCGCGGAAGATCACGAGCACCTCGTCGCCGTTCGCAACGTCCTGCCAGACCGGATTCGCGCGCGCGACGTGCGCATGCAGTTCGCCGAGCCCGCCGTCGCTGGGCAGCAGCTCGAACGGAATATGGTTCGCGTCGAGCCCGCTCTTGCCGTGCGTGATCAGGCTGCCGAACGGATGCTGCACGATCAGCTCGCGCAGCGCGTCGGGGTTGGGTTCGTTGAATTCGGCGGGGACGTACATGTCGGCTCCACGGTCGTGTGGGGGTTGGAATGGATCAGGCGATGGCCCGGCATGCGTCGATTGTGGCTCCAAACTGGTTTATGCTGTAGAGCCGGTTTGGAACAATTTCAGCAGACCAGAATCATGGTCAACTGCAACCCGGAAACGGTGTCGACCGACTATGACACGTCCGACCGCCTGTACTTCGAGCCGCTGACGCTGGAAGACGTGCTCGAGATCGTCGACAAGGAAAAGCCGGTCGGCGTGA
>NZ_JAAGPM010000181.1:0-13406 GCF_017104865.1 Burkholderia sp. Ac-20349 | reverse complement strand
GCGCGCGACCCGCGCGGACAGCGGGTGACGAGGGTGGCCGCCGGGCGTGGCAGGCGCCGGCGACGGCCCGTGACGGAGAAAGTGCATCGCGACGTCCGGGCGGCGCGCGGCCGCGTGCCGTCCGGCTGGCGGAAAGGGCCTGGGCCCGATGCTTAAAGATTAGGCGGTTTCGGCAGAAAGCGCGAAGCGACAGCCGTGCCGGCCGGCGTCAGCCCGCGCCGCCGCCCCGTGCGAGCACTTCGTCGCGATAGTCGGCCGGGCTGCGCCCGCTCCATTTGCGGAACGCGCGGTAGAACGCGCTCGGTTCCGCGAAACCGGTCGCGGCCGCGACGTCGGCGATCGTGCGCGCCGGGTCGGCGAGCGCCTCGAACGCGAGGTCGCGCCGCAGCGTGTCCTTGATCGACTGGTACGCGTGGCCTTCCTGATGCAGCTTGCGGCGCAGCGTGGCCTCGGCCACGTGCAGCCGCGCGGCCATTCCGCCCGCGCCGGGCCACGTGGCCGGCGGCATCCCGCGCAGCACCGCGCGCACGCGCTGCGCGAGCGCGTTCGGGTTGCGGTACTTGACGATGAAGCTGGCCGGCGCGTTGCGCAGGAACGTCTTCAGCGTCTTCGCGTTCTGCACGACCGGCAGCGTCGCGAATTCGGGATCGAAATCGACATACGAATCGGGTTCGTTGAATCGCATGTCGTCGCAGAACATCGACGGGTATTCGTGGTCGGCGGGCGGCGTGTCGCAGCGGAAGCTCGCGTGCAGCAGCGGGATGCGCCGCCCGATCAGCCAGCAGGTGAGCCCGTACACGATGATGAAATAGGTCGCGTACGTGAACATCGCGGGCGTCGCGCCGTTGTTGCGGTGCACGAAGCGCAGTCGCACGCGCTGCGGGTTCGCGTCGAGCTCCGCGTGCAGGTCGTCGAGCACGCAGTGCATGAAATTCACCGCGCGCGCCATCGCGTGCAGCCCGTCGCGGGCGGACAGCGCCGCCTGGCTCATCGCGATGAAGCTGCCGCTGCGCATCGGGTGGCGATCCTGCCCGAAAAACTCGTCGTCCATCGTGCGCGCGATCGCGTTCCACAGCGCGCCGTATTGCTGCGCGGATACCCGTGCGCGCGGCTGCCCGAGCAGCGCGGGGGCGATGCCGGCCTGCTCGAGCAGCGGCTCGGCCGCGACGCCGCGCCGGGTCGCGAGCGCGACGCTGTAAGCGACGAGGCTGATCGCGACGGTTCCCTTGTCTTCCTGCTTCATCCGTGCCGCCGGTGTGGCAAAAACGCTCAGTGTAAATGAGCGACGCGAGCATCGAACAGTCGCGCCTGCTTGCCTACACTTGTTGCATCGAAACGCAAGGACGGTCGCGCCCGGCGGCCGCGGGAGACAGCAGCACCATGGACGAGCTTTACACCGAAGACCAGCGGATGATCCGCGATGCCGCACGCGCGTTTTCCACCGAGATGCTGGCACCGAACGCGGCGCAATGGGACCACGATGCGCACCTGCCCGACGCGATCGTCGCGCAGCTCGGCGAACTCGGCCTGCTCGGGATGATCGTGCCGCAGGAGCTGGGCGGCTCGTATACCGACTACGTGGCCTACGCACTGGCGATGGAAGAGGTCGCCGCTGGCGACGCCGCGTGCGCGACGATGATGAGCGTGCACAACTCGGTCGGCTGCGGGCCGATCCTCGGCTTCGGCACGCCGGCGCAGAAGGATCGCTGGCTGGCCGACATGGCGGCCGGCCGCGTGATCGGCGCGTTCTGCCTGACCGAGCCGCATGCCGGCTCCGAGGCGAACAACCTGCGCACGCGTGCGGAACTGCGCGACGGCAAATGGGTGCTGAACGGCGCGAAGCAGTTCGTGACCAACGGCCAGCGCGCGGGTGTCGCGATCGTTTTTGCCATGACCGACCCGGACGCCGGCAAGCGCGGCATTTCCGCGTTCCTGGTGCCGACCGATACGCCGGGCTTCATTGTCGGCAAACCCGAGAAGAAGATGGGCATCCGTGCGTCGGATACCTGCCCGATCACGTTCGAGAATTGCGCGATTCCGGAAGAGAACCTGCTCGGCAATCGCGGCGAAGGGCTGAAGATCGCGCTGTCGAACCTCGAAGGCGGCCGCATCGGCATCGCCGCGCAGGCACTCGGCATCGCGCGCGCCGCGTTCGACAAGGCGCGCCGCTATGCGGGCGAGCGCGTGCAGTTCGGCAAGCCGATCGCCGAACACCAGGCGATCCAGCAGAAGCTCGCCGACATGGCCGTGCAGATCAACGCCGCGCGCCTGCTTGTGCATCACGCGGCGAAGCTGCGCACGGCCGGGCTGCCGTGCCTGTCGGAAGCGTCGCAGGCCAAGCTGTTCGCGTCGGAGATGGCCGAGCGCGTGTGTTCGGACGCGATCCAGATTCACGGCGGCTACGGTTATCTGGTCGATTACGAAGTCGAGCGTCACTATCGCGACGCGCGCATCACGCAGATTTACGAAGGCACCAGCGAAGTGCAGCGGATGGTGATCGCGCGGCAGCTTTGAGCCGCGACGGTTGCCCCGGCGACAACATTGCGCAGGGCACGAGGGCAGCGCGGCGAACGCGGCACGCAACGACGTGACCGTGCGCCGCAACAGAGGCAACCGGGCATGGGCTGCAGCGCGTGCCCGGTTCGACGCATGGAGACTTACCAGGGCATGGGGCCAGCGTAAGTGCTGAAGCACTAACGCTGGCCGACAGGAGACAATGATGACGGTACAGGCATTCCTGGACGCACGCGACTTTCTGCTGCGCCATCGCACCGACTACGAAACCGCTTACCGCGAGTTCGAGTGGCCGGTGCTCGATGCGTTCAACTGGGCGCTCGACTACTTCGACCCGATGGCACGCGGCAACGACCAGCCCGCGCTATGGATCGTCGACGCGGCGACCGGCACGGGCGATCCGTATTCGTTCGCGCAGATGTCCGAGCGTTCGTCGCGGATCGCGAACTGGCTGCGTTCGATCGGCGTCGTGCGCGGCGACCGGATCCTGCTGATGCTGCCGAACCGTGTCGAGCTGTGGGACGCGATGCTCGCCGCGATGAAGCTCGGCGCGATCGTGCTGCCTGCCACCACGCAACTGTCACCCGACGACGTGCGCGACCGCGTGCAGATCGGCGGAGCGAAATACGCGATCGTCGACGAGAACGAAACCGCCAAATTCGAACAGCCCGACCTCGGCCTCGCGCAGAAGATCGTCGCCGGTGCGCCGCGCGCGGGCTGGCTCGCGATGAACGACGGCTACGCAGCGAGCGCCGCGTTCGAACCGGACGCCGTCACGCACGCGAACGATCCGATGCTGCTGTACTTCACGTCGGGCACGACGTCGAAGCCGAAGCTCGTCGAGCATACGCACCGCACCTATCCAGTCGGCCATCTGTCGACGATGTACTGGGTCGGGCTGCAGCCGGGCGACATCCACTGGAACATCAGCTCGCCGGGCTGGGCGAAGCACGCATGGAGCTGCTTCTTCGCGCCGTGGAATGCGCAGGCGTGCGTGTTCGCATTCAACTACGCGCGCTTCGAGCCGAAGGTGGTGCTCGATGCGCTCGTCAAATACCAGGTGACGACGCTGTGCGCGCCGCCGACCGTGTGGCGCATGCTCGTGCAGCAGCCGCTCGCGTCGTTCGACGTGAAGCTGCGCGAGATCGTCGGCGCGGGCGAGCCGCTGAATCCCGAGATCATCGAGCGCGTGAAGAAGGCGTGGGGCATCGCGATCCGCGACGGCTACGGCCAGACCGAGACGACCTGCCTGATCGGCAACTCGCCGGGCCAGCCGGTCGTCGCGGGCTCGATGGGCCGGCCGCTGCCCGGCTACCGGATCGAGTTGCTCGACCCGGATGGTGTGCCCGTGACCGAAGGCGAAGTCGCACTGCCGATCGGCGCCGACGTCACGCGCCCGGTCGGGCTGATGACAGGCTATGCGAACAACCCCGACGCGACGGCCTATGCGATGCGCGACGGTCACTACCGCACGTCGGACATCGCGATGCGCGGCGACGACGGCTATTACGTGTACATCGGCCGCGCGGACGACGTGTTCAAGTCGTCCGACTACCGGCTGAGCCCGTTCGAACTCGAGAGCGTGCTGATCGAGCACCCGGCGATCGCCGAGGCGGCCGTCGTGCCGAGCCCCGACCCCGTGCGGCTGTCGGTGCCGAAGACTTTCATCATGCTGCGGCAGGGCTACGAGGAAAGCCCGGCGCTGGCACTGGAGATTTTCCGTTTCTCGCGCGAGAAGCTCGCGCCGTACAAGCGGATCCGCCGCCTGCAGTTCGCGGAGCTGCCGAAGACGATCTCGGGGAAGATCCGCCGCGTCGAGCTGCGCCGCCGCGAGATCGAGCGCGGCGACGATGCATCCGCGCGGATGCCCGGCGAATACTGGGAAGAAGATTTTGCCGCGGAACTGAAGTGACGTGACCGCGGGCCGCGCGCGCCGCATGTCGCGGCCGCCGCCCGCAGCCGAATTGAACCGGCCGCGCGGCGATATCGCGCTTCGCGGCCCTCTGCAAGGAGATTGGATCGATGAACGCGAATTCGAAAGACGTGCCGACGGTCAAGCTGCTGATCGACGGCGCCTTCGTCGAGTCCGCCACGAACGAGTGGCGCGACATCGTCAACCCGGCGACGCAGCAGGTGCTCGCGCGCGTGCCGTTCGCGACCGTCGCGGAAGTCGACGCGGCCGTGCAGGCCGCGCACACCGCGTACGCGACGTGGAAGAACACGCCGATCGCCGCGCGCATGCGCATCATGCTGAAGTTCCAGGATCTCGTGCGCACGAACCAGCAGCGCATCGCCAAGACGCTGACGGCCGAGCAGGGCAAGACGATTCCCGATGCCGAAGGCGACATCTTCCGCGGCCTCGAAGTGGTCGAGCACGCATGCTCGATCGGCTCGCTGCAGCTCGGCGAATTCGCCGAGAACGTCGCGGGTGGTGTGGATACCTACACGCTGCGCCAGCCGCTCGGCGTGTGCGCGGGCATTACGCCGTTCAACTTCCCCGCGATGATTCCGCTGTGGATGTTCCCGATGGCGATCGTGTGCGGCAACACGTTCGTGCTGAAGCCGTCGGAACAGGATCCGCTGTCCACGATGGAGCTCGTCGAGCTCGCGGTCGAGGCCGGCGTACCGAAAGGGGTACTGAACGTCGTGCACGGCGGCAAGGAAGTCGTCGACGCGATCTGCACGCATCCGCTCGTGAAGGCGATCTCGTTCGTCGGCTCGACGGCGGTCGGCACGCACGTGTACAACCTCGGCAGCGCGAACGGCAAGCGCGTGCAGTCGATGATGGGCGCAAAGAACCACGCGGTCGTGCTGCCCGACGCGAACCGCGAGCAGGCGATCAATGCGCTCGTCGGCGCGGGCTTCGGCGCGGCCGGCCAGCGCTGCATGGCGACGTCGGTCGCGGTGCTCGTCGGCAACGCGCGCGACTGGCTGCCGGACATCGTGGCGAAGGCGAAGGCGCTGAAGGTCAATGCGGGCGCGGAAGCCGGCACGGACGTCGGGCCGGTCGTGTCGAAGGCCGCGAAGGAACGCATCCTGTCGCTGATCGACGCGGGCGTGAAGGAAGGCGCGAAGCTCGAACTCGACGGCCGCGACGTGACGGTGACTGGCTACGAGCAGGGCAACTTCGTCGGCCCGACGATCTTCTCGGGCGTGAAGACGAACATGTCGGTCTACACGCATGAAATCTTCGGGCCCGTGCTGGTCGTGATGGAAGCCGACACGCTCGATGAAGCGATCGCGCTCGTCAACGCGAACCCGTTCGGCAACGGCGTGGGCCTGTTCACGCAGAGCGGGGCGGCCGCCCGCAAGTTCCAGAGCGAAATCGACATCGGCCAGGTCGGCATCAACATCCCGATCCCGGTGCCCGTGCCGTTCTTCAGCTTCACGGGTTCGCGCGGCTCGAAGCTCGGCGATCTCGGCCCGTACGGCAAACAGGTCGTGCAGTTCTACACGCAGACCAAGACGGTCACCGCGCGCTGGTTCGACGACGACACGACGGCCGGCCCGGTGAATACGACGATCCGGCTGCATTGAGCGGCGGAGGACACGAACATGAAAATCGGTTTTATCGGCCTCGGCCATATGGGTGCGCCGATGGCGCTGAACCTGCTGAAAGCAGGCCATGAAGTACATGCGTTCGACCTGAGCGCCGATGCGTTGCGCGCCCTGCAGGACGCCGGTGCGCAGGTGGCTGCATCGCCGCGCGATGCGGCATCGGGCGCGACGTTCGTCATCACGATGCTGCCGGCCGCACCGCATGTGCGCTCGGTGCTGTCGGGCGAGAACGGCGTGCTCGCCGGCCTCGGCGCGGGCGCGACCGTGATCGATTCGAGCACGATCGACCCGGCGAGCGCGCAGGCGTTCGGCGCGCTCGTGCGCGAGCACGGCGGCGCGTTCGTCGATGCGCCGGTGTCGGGCGGCACCGGCGGCGCGGCGGCCGGCACGCTGACCTTCATGGTCGGCGGCAGCGATGCGGATTTCGAGCGCGTGAAGCCCGTGCTCGCGGGCATGGGCAAGAACATCGTCCATTGCGGCGCGACGGGCATGGGGCAGGTTGCGAAGGTCTGCAACAACCTCGTGCTCGGCATCTCGATGGCGGCCGTGTCGGAGGCGATGTCGCTGGGCGTCGCGCTCGGCATCGACCCGAAGGTGCTGGCCGGCATCGTCAACACGTCGACGGGCCGCTGCTGGAGCTCGGATACGTACAACCCGTATCCGGGCGTGATCGATACCGCACCGTCGTCGCGCGGCTACTCGGGCGGCTTCGGCACCGACCTGATGCTGAAGGATCTCGGCCTCGCGAACGACGCCGCGAAGCAGGCCCGCCAGCCCGTCTATCTCGGCGCGCTCGCACAGCAGCTGTACCAGACGATGAGCAGCCGTGGCGACGGCCAGCTCGATTTCTCGGCGGTGATCCGCCTGTATCAACCGGCAACGAAGAAGGACGCGTGATGATCGAACTGGACTACGTCGACGACGGCGCGATCGCGTGCGCGACGCTCAAGCGTCCGCCCGCGAACGCCTTTACCGCCGACGGGCTGCAGCAACTGCAGGCAACCGTCGCCGAACTGAATGCGAATCCGCGCGTGCGCGCGCTGGTGATCACCGGCGACGGCCCGAAGTTCTTCAGCGCGGGCGCCGACCTGAACACGTTCGCCGAAGGCGACCGCGCGGTTGCACGCGCGATGGCATCGCGCTTCGGCGCGGCGTTCGAGGCGCTGCACGACGCGCGCGTCGTGACGATTGCGGCGATCAACGGCTACGCGATGGGTGGCGGTCTCGAATGCGCACTCGCGTGCGACCTGCGGATTGCCGAGACGCATGCGCAGATGGCGCTGCCCGAGCCGTCGGTCGGCCTGCTGCCGTGCGGGCTCGGCACGCAGACGCTGCCCTGGCTCGTCGGCGAAGGCTGGGCGAAGAAGATCATCCTGACCGGCGCGCGTGTCGACGCGGCCACCGCGCTGCGAATCGGCCTCGTCGAGGACGTCGTGGAGTCGGGCGCATCGCGCGATGCGGCGCTGGCGCTCGCACGCAACGTCGCGCGGCAGAGCCCGCACGCGGTCGCGTACAGCAAGGAGCTGATCGGCCTCGCGCGCCGCGGCGTGCCGCGCAGCGCGGCGCTCGCGGTCGAACGCGAACGCTTCGTCGACCTGTTCGAGACGAACGATCCGCGCGAAGGCGTGGCCGCGTTCCTCGGCAAGCGCGCGCCGCAGTGGCACACCGATGGAGAGTCGCAACGATGAGCACGCCGGTCATGAATCACGACGCGTTCGCGGAGCAGGCCCCCGAGGTGCTGTTCCGCGTGGTGAACCGCGTGGCGCTGATCACGCTGAACCGGCCGGCGGCGCTCAACGCGCTGTCGTACGCCATGATCGGCGAGCTGGCCGCGCTGCTCGAGCGCTGCCGTGACGACGACCAGATCGTCGCGGTCGTGCTGCGGGGCGCCGGCGAGAAGGGCTTCTGCGCGGGCGGTGACGTGCGCGCGCTGTACAAGATGGTCGCGCAGCGCGAAACCTGGCTGCCGTTCTTCGTCGACGAATACCGGCTCGACTACGCGATCCACACGTTCCCGAAGCCGGTGGTCGCGCTGATGGACGGCGTGACGATGGGCGGTGGCATGGGTCTTGCGCAAGGCGCGGCGCTGCGCGTCGCGACCGAGCGCAGCAAGATCGCGATGCCGGAGACGCGCATCGGCCTCGTGCCCGACGTCGGCGCGACGCATTTCCTGTCGCGCATGCCGGTCGAACTCGAACTGTACGTCGGACTGACCGGCGCGATGCTGTCGGGCGCCGACGCGCTGACCGCGAAGCTCGCGGATCTGTGCGTGCCGTCCGCGTGGCTCGACACGTTCGAGACGCGCATCGAAAGCGTCAAGTGGGAGGGCGATGCGTTGCCGCTGCTGCGCAAGGTATTCGAGCCGCCGTGCAACGTCGTGCCGCATGCGGCGCTCGACAGCCAGATGCCGTGGATCGTGCGTCACTTCGACAAGCGCTCGACCGTCGAGCGGATCGTCGCGACGCTGATGCAGGATCTCGCACGCGAGGAACTGTCGCGCGAGCACCGTCAATGGCTGCAGGCGACGCTCGATGCGCTCACCGGCCATTCGCCGACGATGCTGTACGTGACGCGCGAGGCGCTGCTGCGCGGCCGCCAGATGACGCTGGCCGAATCGTTCCGGATGGAGCTCGGCATCGTTGCGCGCGCGATCGAGGAAGGCGACTTCTGCGAAGGCGTGCGCGCGCATCTCGTCGACAAGGATCGCAAACCGCGCTGGGCACCCGCGTCGCTCGTCGAGCTGCGCGCCGAACGCGTGCGGCATTTCCTCACGTCGCCGTGGAAGCTGTTCGCGCATCCGCTGGCGGCGCTGGGCGCGGATTGAACGGCCGGCACGCGGCCGGCAACCTGCAAGGCGGCGCATGCTTCGGCATGCGCCGTTTTTCTTTTTCGAGGTCGGCACGTATCCAGCGCCGCATATGCGATGACGCGCATTACCATCAGCCGCTTGAAATCACAACCGCCGGGAATAGACGAAAATCTCAATAATCATTTACGCATTCGAGCGCGGCGGGCGAGGGGTTCGACTTGTCGCGGAATCTGAAAAGCCATTAATATCATCAAACAGAATTTGATTGGCAGTTTGATGATTTAAAGTCGCCTTATCGAAGGCGTGCATGAAAATGCCGCTATTCGATAAGGATCCGAGGCTAGCATGAGACAAAGGGGCTATTCCGTCCGTGGTGCACGGGCTGAGGCGCTGAGCCACGCCGGACGCGCAGGCTCCGCGAGATGAATCACGAGTTCGGCTATCGGTCGGGGCATCTATTGGCGTCCGGTTTCGTGGCTGCTGCTCGATTGGCGGCATTCGTGCATCAACGGTTTTTCCTGATGGATTCGTCGCGCACTCGGTTTTTCAACGCGAATTGACACGCCTGTCATCGCGCCTTGACTGGATTCGTGAATAACGGGTGATCGAATCCGGAATAATCGGGTGATCTGTTTTCGAGTCTGAAATTTCATTTCAACTACTTCAAATTACATTTCCATGTGGATTTGCCGAAGCCTGACCGGCGGCCGGGGCGCTGCCCGATGAAGACGCTCGCGTATCTCGCCTGCCTGACCGCGGTCGGGCTGGTACTGCGGTATGCGGGCGTCCCGCATGGCCTGCTGCTCGGCGCGATTCTCGCCGCGTCGATCGCGACCAGCCGGTTCGGTTTCGCGCCCAGGCTGCGCTTCGGCCTCGAGTTCGTGCAGATCGTGCTCGGCACGGCGACCGGCTTGATGTTCCGGTCGTGGGACACGCAGATGGTCGTCTCGATCGTGCCGAGCCTGGGTGTGCTGCTCGTGTGCCTGACCGTGCAGATTGCGGTCGGCAGTCTTTGGCTGTCCCGCGTATCGCGCTGGAACCTGGCCGATTCACTGCTGGCCGTCTATCCCGGCGCACTCGCCGCGGTATTCGACCTACTGGAATCCGAGCGCGCGTCGGCCAAGGTGATCGTCGTGCATCTCGTGCGGCTCCTGTCGATCACGGTCCTGGTCAGTTGTTTCATTCCGGCGCAGGTGGGCGCGCCGCAGCCAGTGGCTGTCGCTGCGCTGCCGGTCGGGACGTTGCTGGCGCTGACCGGGTTGGTGGCGCTGTGCGTGCTGGTCGGGCGGGCGTTGCTCGGGCTCGGTATTCCGGCACCGTTCATGATCACGGCCATCGTGCTGGCCGGCGTGTTCGTGCGAGCGGGATGGCTGCATGACTTCGAGGTGCCGGCGTGGTGCGTCGATGCGGCGTCGATCATCCTGGGCGCGCTGATCGGCGCGCAGTTCAGGCAGATCACGCTGGCGGACGGGCTGCGATACGGCCGCACCGGGCTCGCATGCATCGCACTGATGCTGATGGTGGCCGGTGCGTTCGCGTGGGGGATGGCGCGGCTGTCCGGCTACGGGGTGCTGCCGCTGTGGCTCTCGTATGCGCCCGGCGCCATCGAGACGATCACGATCGTCGCCTACGGCGGCGGGTTGAACGTCGTGTTCGTGCTGTCTCATCATCTGACACGGCTGGTCGTGCTGCACTTCGCGCCGGCGGCACTCGCCCGCGCGCGCCGCCGGCGCATGCTGGCGATCGACGGCGGCAACGCGAAATAGCGCGGGCAGGGCGGAGTGTCGCGCGTGCCCGTGCGGGCGCGGCGCGATCCCCGGCGCCGTGCGCCGTCCCGCCTACCGCTCGATCATCGGCGGAATCGCCTGCGCGAACGCGTCGATCACGCAACGCGTCTTGCGCGGCAGGTAGCGCGTCTTCGGCCAGAGCGCGTGGATGTCGCCTTCGCAGACGAAGCAGCGGTCGAGCACGACCGTCATCTCGCCGCGCTTCACGTAGTGATCGAGCAGCCAGCTCGGCAGCCACGCGATCCCGAACCCCGATGCGCCGGCTGCCGCGATCGCCTGCACGTCGTCGAAACTGAGCTGGTGCGGCATGTCGATCCGTACCGTCGAGCCGTCCGGCGCGCGCAGGTCCCACGGTTGAACCACACCCGAGCGGGAATACGCGATCGTCCGGTGGTGCTTCAGATCGTCGAGCGTCTTCGGCATCCCGTAGCGGGCGAGATACGACGGCGCCGCGCCGAGGCTGCCGTATTGCGTGCCAAGCCGCCGCACCGCGAGGCTCGTGCTGTCCGCGAGCGTGCCGATCCGCACCGCGAGGTCGATGCCTTCCTCGACGAGATCCACGAAGCGGTCGGTGATCGACACGTCGATCCGCAGATGCGGATAGGTGCGCGCGAGGTCGAGCACGACGGGCGTCACGCAGTGGTGCCCGAACGCGAGCGGCACGCTCAGGCGCAGCTTGCCGCGGGGCTCGTTGCGGCCGCAGTCGAGGTCGGCTTCCGCTGCCTCCAGTTCCGCGAGCGCGCGCACGCAGCGGTCGTAGTACGCCTGGCCGTCGTCGGTCAGGCTCTGGCTGCGTGTCGTGCGCTGCAGCAGCCGCGCGCCGAGCCGCTTCTCGAGCCGCGCGACCGCCTTGCCGACGGCCGAACGCGTCATGTCGAGCCGCTCCGCGGCGAGCGCGAAGCTGCCCGATTCCACTACCTGGACGAAGGTCGTCACGCCGTCGAGTCTGTCGGTCATGGAAGGGTGCGTTGATTGAGTCCTGCAGTTCCCCAGTCTGGAGAAGCAGCTGCGTCAATGGGGATGGAAATTCTCACTATAGTACCGATTCCCGTCCAGCGTGCGTCGCCGGCCGCACGCGGCGAATCCTTCTCACCTGGAGGCGCGCGGCCCGTCGCCGGGCCACGGCGCAATACGCATGACGTTATCCGACTCCCGCAGGAATGCGGTCGCGCTCGCGGCCGTCTGTCTCACGTCGCTGATGTTCGGCCTCGAAATCTCGAGCGTGCCGGTGATCCTGCCGACGCTCGAACACGTGCTGCATGGCGATTTCAACGGCATGCAGTGGATCATGAACGCGTACACGATCGCGTGCACGACCGTGCTGATGGCGGCCGGCACGCTCGCCGACCGGTTCGGTCGCAAGCGCGTGTACGTGATCGGCACCGTGCTGTTCGGTGCGACGTCGCTGCTGTGCGGGCTCGCGCCGAACGTGCCGGTGCTCGTCGCGGGCCGGCTGCTGCAGGGCGCGAGCGGCGGCGCGATGCTGATCTGCCAGATTGCCGTGCTGTCGCACCAGTTCCGCGAGGGCCGCGAGCGCAGCCGCGCGTTCGGGATCTGGGGGATCGTGTTCGGCATCGGGCTCGGTTTCGGGCCGATCGTCGGCGGCGCGATCGTCGCGCTGGCAAGCTGGCCGTGGGTGTTTCTGGTCCATGCGCCACTCGCGGCCATCGCGCTCGTGATGATCGGCGGCGCGGTGCAGGAGTCCAGCGATCCGCACGCGGGCTCGCTCGACGTGGCGGGCATCGTCACGCTGTCGCTCGCGGTGCTCGGCCTCGCGTTCTACATCACGCAAAGCGCGGAGCTCGGGCTCACCAGCGCCGCCGGCCTCGGCGTGCTCGGCGCGACCGTGGTGGCGCTGGCCGGCTTCTTCATCGCGGAACGCGCCAGCGCGCGGCCGATGTTCGATTTCTCGGTGTTCCGGATTCGCCCGTTCACCGGCGCGATCTTCGGCTCGATGGGGATGAACTTCAGCTTCTGGCCGTTCATGATCTACCTGCCGATCTGGTTCCAGGTCGCGCTCGGCTACGACAGCGTGACGGCCGGCCTCGCGTTGCTCGCGTACACGTTGCCGACGCTGGTCGCGCCGCCGTTCGGCGAACGGCTCGCGCTGCGCTACGGGCCGGGCGTCGTGATCCCGGGCGGCCTGTTCACGATCGCGGCGGGTTTCGCGTTGATGCGGATCGGCAGCGCGGCCGACCATGCGAGCTGGATCACGATGCTGCCTGGCTGCGTGATCGCCGGCATCGGGCTCGGGCTCACGAACACGCCGGTGACCAACACGACGACGGGCGCGGTGCCGAGCTCGCGGGCGGGGATGGCGTCGGGCATCGACATGAGCGCGCGGATGATCTCGCTCGCGCTGAACATCGCGGCGATGGGCTTCGTGCTGGTCGCGGGGATCGTCGCGAGCCTGAAGGCCGGTGTCGCGGGCACGATCGGCGACGCGGCGCTGCGCCGGCTCGCGCAGGAGATTGCATCCGGCCGGACCGACGGGCTGCACGAGATCGCACCGGCGCTCGTGCAGGCCGACCCGACCGGCGCGGCATTGCATGCGGCGCTCGTGCACGGGTTCGGCTGGGTGATGGTGTACGGCGCGGCAGGGGTGGCCGTACTCGCGACGGCGGACGGCGCGTACCGCGTCACCCTGGACGACGGGAGGCGGCCATGATGAAGCATGGATGTCGGGCCCTCGCCGTCTGTGCCGGCTTGACGGCGGCCGGCGCAAGCGCCTCGTTGCC